>JAHJCW010000152.1 GCA_018812885.1 bacterium
ATACGGAAGGATAAAAATTCAGATTCCTCCTCGACAAAATTGAAATTAGCGCTGTCTTCACACGGCAGAGGTCGGCAGTTCGAGCCTGCCATCGCCCACCCTCTTTAAACCCCGTTTCACGACGGGGTTTTGCGTTTTTTACTATTATGCCAATAAAAACCGGAGATATTGAATGTATCAAAAACGTTGAATAACGCAAGTATTGAGATTTTGATTTTGAGATGAGTTTTAAGACAATATTTTGAGGTTATGAGACGACTTTTGAGAAATATATGGAAAGTCTCAAAAACGATGGGTTTTGAATATAAAATGGCGGAACAAGTATGGGATTGTCACTTATAGCTATAGGAGACATCGCTTGCCCCGTCAATAAATAGATGTAAAAGTTAATTTAATAATCTTGTTACTCTGCTGGTACTAAATCCTTAGTTTTAAGTTTTGAAGGCATATATATACCAATTACGCCATTTAATCCAACACTCATTACTATGTTAATAAAGAATGCTAGAAACGCCAGTAAAAGAAGTATACCTGAAAGACCTGCCAGTATCATATAAGCATTAAACTCACCTTCAAAATAAATGGTTCGTCTTAGCATTCCATTTAAACCAGCCATACCCATAAATGCGCCCATTCCTATTCCTCCCAATAAGTGTGCCCAAAAGTGGAAGTTCGCTAGTTTTTGACTGTAAAGCTTTGCACCGTTTGTTAGTAATGGGAATAAATAGTAAATAGCTGAGTAGAGTGTCATTGTTAATCCTACTAAAATTGCAACGTGTACATGCGGACCAACGATCCATTGTGTGTTGTGTAAAATTCTATTTAATCCTAAATCGGCTTGCATAATTCCCGCAGGTACTGCAAGGGCAAATCCAAGTAGACCACCTAATAAGAACTTAAATGGATTTGTCATTTTTAATGGTCTTGCACTCCAAAGCGTAATTAGCACTATAAAAAATGCCAGTCCTTGTGTGATGAGTTCAAATGCTGTGACCATTTCACCAGATAGTATTTTTAAAATTCCTGGCTGTGCCTGATCAGACATTAAATGGTGCGACCATACAGTCCAGCTTACAACCATTTCTACAAACAAAGCAGCACGAGCCCAGTTTTCCATAAATAATTTTTTTCCAGTAATCAATGTTGTAAGCAAATACCATGTTCCAGCTACAAATATTAACACAAGTCCGTCAGCTATTAGATCTAAACCCCACCAAAACCAGTTTTTATAAAGCAGTGCATCAATAGCAGAATGTTTTAAACTAACGCCAAATAGTTCTGCTATCATATATACTAAAATTAAAACTCCTGTAAAAAGAATTATACCGGCATTCAGGGCTGTATCAACAGTCCCTCTAGCAATTGCTGCGACGGGTACTGAAACAAGATGTGGTTTCTTCTTTTTCCTAAAAAGATTTGCCAGGCCACTCAAACCAAGTGCAGAAGATAGTACTGCACCACCAGGTTGTTTATCAAATCCTTCCGGTGTGTACATAATTGTTTTGAAAATATTGATAACAAAGAATACTGTTCCAACCATGACAAGCGCGATACCCGTGATAAAAAATGTTCCACCCCAAACACTAAATTGAGTAAAGTCTGCCGGTAATGGCCAGTAAAGTGTATAAAGAGGTGCATAGTGTGAAATAAAACCAGAGAACCAAAAAACAAATGTACCAATCGCGACTAAGGCACAAGTCCAATTTGCTAGTTTGATACTCCAGAGAGGTTTTTTCATTAAATAGGGAACTAGAAAAAGAAAGGCACCAAATACAATTGAATAAGTTGAACCAAAAATTCCAACAAGTGGATGGGCGGTTAATATTCCGAAGTACTGATCTGGAGGAATCATTGAGATTGGTGTAACCTGATAGATTCTCATTATCATACCTTCAATAACTGCAAAACCATAGTAAAGCAAACTAATGACAACAAACCGAAGTGTCATCTTTTGCATAGGGGTTAATGTGTTGGATTTAAACAACCCTTCTTTTCCGTTTTGTAATGTTTGTAAAAAATTCATATTCAAATTCTCTTATTTTATTAATTAATTACTTCAACAACGTTTTTTTCAATCATGCTTATACCTTTTGGACCGGAATACTCAGTTGAGCGAATTGAATAAACACCAG
>JAHJCW010000153.1 GCA_018812885.1 bacterium
CGATGCATCGGGGGGTGGCTTTTTTTTATACCTTTTTCGATGCAGCAAAATTTAGCAGCCATTCCGGAACAATTTTTATTAATGGAATAATAAACCGCCATTGCCAAGGGGCTACGTAAGTTTTTTTCTTTTTCTCAATAACATTTACAACTTTTCTTGCGAACACATCTACATTCATTAAAAACGGCATTTTGTACTTGTGCTTATTTGTCATATCAGTATCAATAAATCCCGGACAAATTGTGGTAAAAGTTATACCGTCATTCATAAATGATGACCGCCAGCTATTAGCCAAAAACCGTACTGCAGCTTTCGATGCGGAGTAGCCGCTCCGCCCCGGCAATCCTCGGAATCCGGCAATCGAACTCACAACTACAACTCGGCCGGATTGTTGTTTAATCATAGTTGGTAAGGTGGGAAGGATGGTATTTGTAACTCCCAGAATATTTGTTAATAGCATTCGATTTATTTCATCAGAATTACCGTTTTTCAATTTGACATTTCCACTAATTCCCGCATTGGCGATTACAATATCGATACCGCCGGATTCACTGATAAAATTATCAATTGCATTTTTTGTAGTCGATTGATTGCTCACATCAACTTCAAAAGTAATCGGTTTACCGCCTAATTCTTTACACTTTGTCGCGACATTATGTAATCTTTCTTTTCGACGAGCGGCTAATCCAATCGTTGCACCTTGTTTGGCATATTCATAAGCGACATATTCACCTATTCCGCTGCTTGCTCCTGTAATAAATACTTTTTTTGACATTAAATAAGTTCCTTAAATAAATTTTAAAAATTAATCAGAATCTAATTTCACAATAGTTTTTTTCCAAATCCATGCAAATCCAAGAATTGAGATTACTGTTAATAATAATCCGCATCCCCAATTACCAAATATTAAATTTCCGATTGCAAAAGTTGCTCCATAAATAAACGCAATACCGGCAAGCCAATTTGACAAGAATCCTTTTAGTACGTTACCTTTAGTTCGTGGAATATCTTTGGCAATTTGTCCCCACCAGCCACCCGGCTGAACACGTTTGTAAAATTCAGTTAAAGTTGATTCTTTTTCCGGTTTAGTTAAAAATGTTACTGTCAGCCATACTATAATAGCGATTGGCACTATTATCAGTAGTTTATGATGCATTTGCAATTCAATTCCAAAAACAATCGGTGCTCTACCAAACAAAGTATAAATTATTCCTTCCTTTACTGTTTGAATTCCGGCAATTATTTCTAAAGTTACTGTTATTAAAATTGAAGTGATTAATGCTGAAATTTCTGTCCATGCATTAATGCGCCACCAAAACCAACGTAGAATTAATACCAAGCCGATACCGGCTCCCATCGCAAAAATGAACTCCCATGCCTTGCCAATACTTTGCATTTTTACTGCGACCAAAGCAGCAAAGATCATCAGAAATACAGTTAGGATGCGGCTAACAAATACATAATGATGCTGTGCCTTCGATTCATCTGAAAATGATTTCTCCGGTTTAATGAAACGTTTATAAATATCATTTATTAAATACGATGCTCCCCAATTTAGGTGGGTATCAATCGTGGACATAAATGCCGCTAAGAATGATACGACTAAAAGTCCTTTCATACCGGGTCCTAGGAATTTTTGCATAACTAATGGATAGCCGACTTTATCTCCAAGCGCCCATTCGGATACATCCGGGAAGGCAACGAGTGAAACCATGGCTACTAAGACCCAAGGCCAAACGCGAAATGCATAGTGAGTTAAGTTAAACCATAAAGTCGCTAAAAGTGCATGTTTTTCATTTTTAGCAGATGACATACGCTGAATAATGTAACCACCGCCATCTGAATTATCTCTTGACCACCATAGGATTGTAAGGAATACTAAGAACTTTGAGAAAGGTGATTCCCAAAATTCCATAGTAAAGAATCCTGCATTGGGTGTTGGTGGAATGAATTTTAGTGTATTCGTAGTGACAACAGCTGATGATGCAATATCGCCGGAAACGGGTAACATTTCATTAAGTGCTGATAATAAATTATCCATTCCGCCCATCGCATAAACTGCGATTACCGCCAAAGCGATTGAACCTAACATCGCAATCCCAAATTGAAAAAAATCAGTAATAACAACCCCCCAAAAACCGGAGAGCAAGGCATATGAAAGTGCGATTGCGACACAAATCCATACGGCTGTCCAACGGTCGATATTTAGCATAACCGCCGCAACCGATGCCATTGCATTGATGACCCAACCCATTACAATAAAATTGTACAGTATTCCGAAATATGCTGCTTTGAATCCGCGCAAAAAAGCTGCCGGTTTGCCTGAATAGCGGATTTCCAATAGCTCATTATCTGTTAACACACGGGCGCGTCGCCAAAGGCGTGAAAAGAGAAAAACGGCTAATAATCCTGCTAATAGTTGATTCCACCAAAACCAATTTTGCCAAATCCCGGCACCGCGAATGAACTCCGTAATCGCCAAAGGTGTATCGGCAGCAAAAGTTGTTGCAACCATCGATGTTCCAACAATCCACCACGGGAGCGATCGTCCGGAAAGGAAGTACTCTTCCGTACTTTTACTTGCGCGTTTCGTAAAATATACACCTACACCAATAGAGAAAAGAATATAAACGGCGATTATTACCCAATCTATAGTATGTAATGATGTATCCATATTAATCAGTATATTTTTTCAATTTTTATATTCTTAAAGTAGTGTTTAAGAATATCTCCTGCGGAATATTCATTTAACGCCATTCCCAATGCTCCAATTTGACATAACCCCACTCCATGTCCCCAACCGGCACCGATAAATTTAAACTTTTCAGGTAAGTAATTCCTCTGTGTTTTTTGTTCAATTATAATTGCTGAACTATATAAAAATTGTTTATGTAAAGCATTACGAATATCATATTCGGAATTCAAAATTATTGATTTGTTCTTATCAGATTTATTTATATAGTCTATTTTAAGTTTTGTAATTCGTCCTGAATAACCGCGTTTCAGCGGTGAAATATTGATAATATTGGTTGCATCTAAATCCAATTTTTGATTGATGATTGATGTTATTTCTTTCTGTGAATATGCAATATTCCATCGGTAATATGAACTTGATTTATCTACTTTACCAAGGTACTTTTTAATATCAGATGGTTTTACATATCTTTCACTGCAAAAGGCAGGAGGGGAGGATTTGATGAAATTTAGTAAATCATCTGTTTGATTATTATTGGGCGGAAAATCCGGTATACCCGATAAATACGGAATTGGTTTGCCACCCCAAACGTTTTCAAATGATTCGGTGATTCCCCCGCAACATTTTGAGTAGCGTGCATCACATATTTCATTGTTATATAGTAAAACTTGCCCAAAAGTCTTTTGAATTGCTTGTAATGATTTATCTGGAATATCAGTGACTCCTTGATAACGCTGACAACAATCATCATTACAAACATCAATATCCAACTTAGGATGATTTACTTTTCGGTTAGCAAGCAACCATGAGCGTGCGGCAATTGTTTGAGCTTCTAATAGTGCAGATGGGCAATCCGGATTCATCTCTGACGTGGAGACGTACGGTAAATATTGTTCTAACGGGAGCTCATTAATAATAAATAAATATCCATTATGATTTTGAATAATGACTTTCCCGGGAATTCGTACCTGAATTTCACTTTGCCAATGAAACCGTCTACCGGTTGGAACAGAATTGATAATCGTAAAATCATTTTTATTAAGACTATTGTTTGGTTCAATTACAAATTTATCGGCAAGTTTATTATTGATTAAAATTGATTCTGATTGACATTTTACAAATAACTTTTTAGATAATGGTTCGGAGTTAATTGTATAGTTAGAAGGATTTGGAAAATCAATAATTATTTCAGTATTTTTATCCTCTGGAAGTATAATTCCAATTCTAATTATAGGCTCTTCAGTGATATGATTCACATTCTTATTCATTAGAATAATTTTGCCAAGCGTCTATTCCCGCACCTAATGCTGGAGCTTCAAGTAATTGGGAGGCAATAATAATTTTATTATCAAATTTACCGTCCTTTATATAATGTGATTTTGCTCGTTCATCTAAGGAATTACTGTTGCTAATTAATGCTGATAAATTATTAAGAAGTGGCTCAATCAAGTATTTCTGTGCTAGGGGATTTTGGAATAAATAACCCAATCGCTGACCAATTACGATTCTATCCAATAATGTATTTTTAAAAGTATGATTTGAATCAAGCGGCGGTTTATTAGGATTTATGAATGAATATTTATTTTGCCAACCTGAATAAATAGTGGTTATCCTTTCAAATATCAATTCTGCTAATTTATTATTAACTATCCGCCAAGTAGTAATTGCTGCTCTATCATCTTTAGCAGCCAGTTCTAAAATTTGTTCTAAATATATTTTATTTTCATTTAATTCCGATTGCGAAACTCCGAGTAAATCACCATATATAGATTGTATTCCATTGGCTGAGCAATAAGTTTCCATCCAAATTCCGTTTTCATCAATCATTTCCCAAGTTTTAGTGATCCACGTTTTACAATTATCGAAAGAAATTAATTTACCGTGTAACTTCAGCGCATCGGCAGTGCCTGTCCCACCACCTAAATAGTATACGTTCATAAAATTGCGAAAATTTCCATTCTCACCGTATTCTTCTCCAATACCGCAATAATCAGCATCGCTACCGAGTTTGAATATCGGCATCGCTAATGTGATTCCTGAAGCTGACAGTCTTTGTTCAATTTCCGATGCAAAAAATGGCATGCGCGGTCCGTTTGCCATTGCGATAACTCCGCGCTGATCCGTGGTTTTAATACCGGGCATACCGATTCCAATCAGCACATTTTCAGCTTTAGTGAGTTCAACTAAATTAGTTATCGCATCGATAAATGCATTGTAGTATGCTTTTGATTGTTTTATCTCAGAAGAAGTCAGTACAATATTATTATTTTGAATTTGCTCAAATTGAATTGGAAGATTAACCGGCTTGAAATCAGTTTGAAAACCAGGATAATTGTGATATTCTTTTACAGAATTTTGTTTGCCAAGCGTGAAACTTTGACCATCTTTAGATACCTTGACAATATGAGCACTTACCTTACTGGCGCCACCATCAATACCA
>JAHJCW010000154.1 GCA_018812885.1 bacterium
ATATCCAGATATTACATTTAATATTACAATAATTTGTCCTAATGAATTAATCGGTACAATATCACCAAATCCTAATGAACTAAACGTTACTATACTTTGATAAAATGTATCAAAAATACTTAATGGATATTGACTATCAAAACTTGATTTTGTCCAAAACATTATTATTCCAAAAAATAAATTAATAATGAATACATTTAAAGAAAGGACTACTAATGAAGACCAATGCTTAGTGAATAAAATGCTAAATAGAAAAAATACTCTCTTGATAATTGATTTATTTTGAAAATTATATAAATTATCGTAAATATTTTGATACCAGTCAATATATTGTTGCAATCTTTTTAGTTGAGTTTTTTTTATGTCAGTAATTGTCAATCCTGAAAATATCGTTTCCTTTCTATCTCTGAATAGTATTCTTTTACTAGGTTGAAATATTTTAGTTACAGTATCTTTTATTAAGGTAAAATATGATACTTCATTAAAAGGGAAAATAGAATTTCCAATTGATTTTCCACTCATTTCAACTGCATTAATAAATGCTCCATTAAAATTTATGCCGTTTAAATATGAATTCTCATCCACGATAATTGCCACAAATCTTGAATTGGTAAAATCAGCTTTAATAAGATTAGTATGTATTAAACGATTTTGCTGAAAATTAGCATTCTTAAATGATGCTTCTGCAAAAAAACATCTTTTAATTTTGCATGAATTTATAGAAATCCCATCAAGATTTATTCCTCTTAGATCAGTAATGCCTGATACATGGGATGTCTTAAACAACATTGCAAATGTCTTTAAATCATATTGTTTTTCATTATAATAAAAAGAAAAATCATTAAAATCTATTTCAGTATAAAAATCAATTCGTGATCTATTTTTCTGTAATTGTTTTTTTACAATGTAATCATATACCTCTTTTTGACAAACTTTACCAATTTCAGATGCCCATCTTATTTTTAAAGATAATAGCCCTTCTTCGCCTGAAATATTGAAAATATTTTTTGATATCTTATCCATATTTTTAAACCAAAAATCAGAAATATTTTGGTCTTCTGTAAAACCGTACTTCTTAAATATTTTTATATAATTTTCAATTTTTGTCATAAATAAAGATAATTAATTAATTTATAAGTACTCAACTCTAACAAACCGATGCTTAATTGAATCATATCTAAAACTCACTCAACTTAGCTTTTAAAAACTCATCCAATGAATCAATTATATTAAAATATCTCACAAATAGCGTCTATATCTTTTACAGCACCAAAAATAATCAATTGATCATTTTGTCTAATGTGCATATTGGGTGTTGGTATCGTGTCCTTCATTTTATCTTTTATAGCTTTTCTGATTATTAGTATATCAACATGATATTTTTTTCTGACGTTTAAACTCTCAATTGTTTGATTGATAAATTCGCTTGGTGGATTTATTCTGGCAATCCTAAATCCGGGAATGACTTCTATCTTCTCATGGAAATATTGATGTACATATTTGAACGAGGAAGCAAGCGTTTTGGCAGTTTGCGATTCAATTAACATTTCCTGATATTCCCGTAAAATGTCCTGTCTTAAAACTTGTCCGGTGAGTACACCATTTTGGTCAACGACCGGGATTGATTGTAGATCGTACTCCAAAATTAATTTCATTAATTCATGTACGGGTGTACTATCGTTAACAGTTGGAAAGTGATAATTACAAATGTCTTTTACTTGTGTAGTAGGTAACACTTCTTCTACCCTGTTAAGAAACCTGCGGATCATACCCTGTGTAACAATGCCAACTAAGACATCATCTTTTTTACAAACATATATATTATTCTGATCACTTTGAGACATCTTTTCTAATAGTTCGCTTAGCGATGTTTCTTCAGATACTATTTCAACAAATTGTTGTTTTAACCGACTTATTTGAAGTTTGCTCATTAACGCCATATCTGCCCCGCCATGAATGTCGATTCCCCTCCTTTTCAATTTGATAGTATATATACTTCCATCAAGCATTCTTGTCGTAATTACCGTAGCTAAGATGCTAGTAACCATCAGTGGCAGGATAACGCTGTATTCTGATGTCATTTCAAATATTATTAAAATTGCAGTGATTGGAGCATGCGTAGTAGCTGCTACTAATGCTGCCATTCCAACAAGCGCATAGGCACCCGGTGAAGCAGTAATATTTGGAAAAAAATTATGGAATACTGTTCCAAGAGCGTTACCTAACATCGAGCCCATAAATAGTGATGGCGCAAATATTCCACCCGAACTACCTGATCCCAGCGAAATACTAGTAGCAAATATTTTACCAAATAGTATTAATATAACTAAATAAAATGGGATTGAACTTGTTAGAGCCATATCCATTGATTCATAGCCTACACCAAGAACATCAGGTAGAAAAATTGCAAAAAGACCTAATATGCCGGAAGAAAAACGAACACGACTATTCTAAATATGAGTGTCCATACTCACACGTTGAGAAGGATTGCGGACACGAACTACATGGCCCGAAAGGGTACGAAAACACCTATGGCGTG
>JAHJCW010000155.1 GCA_018812885.1 bacterium
AAAAATGGTAATGCTGTTCAAATTTTGACCGGTGATGTCATTTTTAAAAAAGGCAATCTGAATCTTTATTGCGATTTAGCACATTATACTGAAAAAACCGGGCTGAGTTTTCTAATAGGTAACACCAAGGCTGTAAAAGACAGCATTACGATTACTGCCGATACCTTAAATTTCATTTCTCCTGAGGATAAACTAATAGCTACCGGGAATGCCCACGTTTGGGACAATGAATTTGACCTAACGTCCAAATCAATAATTTATTTTACTAAAATCGATAGCGGAAGGGCTATCGGTAACACAAAAATGTATCAAAAGAATCAGGATATTATAGCCGATACTTTAATTTATTCCAAACCGGTAAAAAAAGAAGGGGCTAATTATACAGCAATTGGCAAAGTTACCATTATCAGTGATAATAGAATAATAACCTGTGGCAGAGCATTTTATGATCTCAAGTCGGATATAGCAAGATTGACCAAAGAACCAAAAGTGACTTCAGATGAGGAGGTTTTATCCGGTGATGAGCTAATTGCTTATTTTCAAGATGAAGAATTACAGTACTTATTCATTCCGTCGGGAGCAAAAGCATATTCAATTCATAATAATAAAACAATTGGTGAATACAGAGATGATATGACGGGTAAAATACTTAAAGCATATTTTATTGAAGGTAAACTCGATTCTATGCGTTTAGAAGGTATGGCGACAACTCTTTATCATGTTTTTAACGATTCAGTTTATCAGGGACTCAATGAGACTTCCGGTGACACAATCGCTTTACAATTTTCCGAGCAAGAATTGCAAAATATTTTTATATCCGGTGGAGCACGCGGAACCTACACTCCCGATTCATCTAATAAAAGTTTGGAAGATATAATACGCTATTCTGCAAATAATATTGACTATCAAATCCCAAACGAAACAACTCATTTAGTTGGAAATGCCCAAGTAGATTATATGGACATTACGTTAACTGCCGGTTTTATCGGTGTTAATTGGCAAACAAATATTTTAAATGCTTTGCCATTAGCCACTAGCGATTCAACATCGCGTGCAATAAAACCTGCCTTAAAAGAAGGAAGTCAGGAACCGCTGTATGGCGATGCAATGGAATACAATCTTCAAACAGAACGCGGTAAAATTGTGCACGGTAAAACAAAAGCAGAAGATGGCTATTATACTAGTTCTGATATTCGCAATGAAAACAAAGATACATTTTATATGAGACAAAGTATTTACTCAACTTGCGATTTAGATACACCGCATTTCCACTTTGCCAGCCCTAAAATGAAAATGATTCATAACGATAAAGTGATTGCAAAACCGTTAACCCTCTACATTGCTCAAATACCGATCATTAGAATACCTTTTGCAGTGTTACCCATGCAAAAAGGTGGCCGGCAGTCCGGCTGGATAATGCCATCTTATGGTACAAGTAGTTTACGTGGTCATTACCTTGACGGATTAGGTTATTATTGGGCAGTTAACGATTATTTTGATTCCAAGCTTACCGCAAGCTTTGCCGATCTGCAGGGAATTACAATAAAATTGACTAATCGTTATAATAATCGCTATAAGTATTCCGGTAATCTACATTTAGAAACGCGCCAATTTTTATCATCCGGAGAGGAAGATATATCTAAAATATTTGGTCCACGTCAAAAAGATTACGTAGTAAAATGGTCTCATAATCAGCTCCTACGACGTAATCAATCGTTAAACGTTGACGCAAGTTACTACAGCAATAGTGATTACAATTATGTCACATCTTTGGATCCAATCAAAAGGATGAACCAACAAGCTATTTCCAATGCTACATATTCCAAGCGCTGGCTGAAAAGCAATAATTCTATTAGTATGAATTTATCGTCCAACACAGATTTAATGGCTGATAAAAAAATTGATTCTTCAACCGCATTTTATCAAACACCGACCAAAGCGGGAACAAAGTTGAGTACAACTGCTATGACTTTACCGAAGCTTTCTTTCCGTCATGGTCAACGACCGTTATTTCCAACTCAATCCACCGATAAATCATGGTATAATAATATTACGTGGAGTTATTCATCAAATTTCAATAACAAAAATCAGAGTTATTATGAATCGGTAGAAAGTGATACAAGCGGTGAGTTTACCTGGGAAACGGATACTAATGGCGAGGGATTGGTCAATACAACGATAGACAAACTACTCACCCACTCATTTTCATTCGGCGCTCCGCAAAAACTATTCCGATATATATCGCTTAATCCAAGTTTATCTATCGAGTCCGATTGGGTAGATGAATATTATGTCGCCGAATTGGATTCCACAGGAGCATACAAATCTGTAAAAACAAGTGGGTTTGCTACCCGAACAACTGGTTCATTCAACTTGAACATGGGAACACAATTATATGGCCTCTTTCCAATTAGAATCGGTAAGATGAATGGAATACGCCACGTTGCTTCGCCTTCAATCGGATATTCTTACACACCTGATTTTTCCAAACAACTTTTTGGGTATGACCTTAATTATTTCACAACGATTACTGATAGCTCGGAAACCGAAATACAACATGATCGATTTAGAGGAACATTGGCAGGCAGCACCTCACAGCGAGAAAGCCAATCTTTAAACTTTTCACTAAACAACGTATTTCAAACAAAATTAGTTGATGGTGAGTCAAAACGAAAAATTGATTTACTATCTTGGCGTTTAGCTTCTAATTATAATTTTGCGGCTGAGGAATTCAAGCTCGCCAACTTAACTTCCTCTATCCGAACCGGATTGACTAAAGCTCTCAATTTGGATATTTCGCTTACACATGATTTTTATAAATATGATACTGAAAATAATAAAAGAATTAACTCAATTAAGATGTCCAATAATATTCCACAGCCGCGCTTGATAAATGCTCGTCTATCCACCGGTTTTAAATTCTCCGGCAAAAGATTAAAATCTCCCATTACACCGGAAATTGAATCAACTGCAGATACATCAAGTGTAAACGATTTCGATGATTTTGGACAAATATCAATTTAAGACAAAATCCCAGACAAATAACGGGCGGACAATTGTGGAGTACAAATATTAGTTTAAGCTATTCCTATAATGCGGCAAATCCGACAAATATTATTAAATCATTTTGGATGAATACTAATACCACATTACAGCCCACACCAAATTGGAGAATTCAGCATAATGCAAGATTCGATTTAGAAAGTCAATCATTGGTTAGCCAAAGTTTTTCGATTTATCGTGATCTGCACTGTTGGGAAATGTCTATTTCCTGGACTCCAGGCGGGTATGGACAGGGAATCTATCTGCGGATAAATGTAAAATCGCCTACACTAAAAGATTTAAAAATCGAAGAACGAGGCGGTATTTTCCAACGCAGAGCTCAATTTTAACTAATAAATAGAATTAATCAAGTATTTGTTCTTTTAACTAATATTTGGAAATTCAGATATAAAATAAAGGAAAAATATGTACTGTCCCAAATGTCGAACACAATATGTCGAAAAGGTAAACGAATGTTTTGATTGCAAAATACCCCTAGTTGAAGAACTGCCGGAAGAAACTCCTTTTGAAAAAATCAAATGGGTAGCTCTTACGCCTCTTGCAGGTGAAGTATATGCCGAGATGGTTGAAGAAGTGTTGCATGATATGAGTATTCCGCATTTTACCAAATCCGATTGGGCAACTTCTGCATTCAATATTTCCAGCGCAAATTTAGTTGGTGCAAAAGTTACTATTTTCGTACCGGAAGAACATCAAGACGAAGCTGCAAAATTAATCGAAGAACTATTGGGGAAAAAATAGCTTGATTCGCTCTGTAAAAGGCACACACGATATTTTGCCTGACCAAACTTGGCGTTGGCGGAAAATTGAATCTTCTTTGCATGGTTTTATGCAAAAATATGGGTATCAAGAAATCCGCACGCCCGCCTTTGAAAAAACCGAACTTTTCTCACGTGGCATCGGCGAAGAAACGGATATTGTATCCAAAGAAATGTACAGCTGGACCGATCAGGGTGGTGAAAAGCTAACTCTAAAACCGGAACTTACAGCACCGGTCGTTCGGTCTTTTATTCAACATAATTTAGGAAGCCAATCCTCCACTAATCGCCTATATTATATGGATACTTTATTCCGCCGAGAAAGACCTCAAAAAGGACGTACTCGACAATTTCATCAGTTTGGTGTGGAGGTTTTTGGATCAGAACATCCCGAGGCAGATGCAGAGGTCATTGCAATTTCTTATAATTTCTTCAAGACTCTTGGGATTGATAATTTAACTTTAACACTGAACAGTATTGGCTCGGATGATTGTCGTAATAATTATCGCAATGAACTCCGCAATTATCTAAAGCCATTTTTATCTGATTTGACTGAAACAAGTCAAAATCGTTTTCAAAATAATCCTCTGCGAATCCTAGACACAAAGATTGAACATGAAAAAGAAATACTTAAGAACGCACCTGAGATCGGCAATTTTCTAACTGTTGATGATAAATCACATTTTGAAGAAGTAAAATCACTATTAAATGGTTTATCCATACCTTTCTCAATCCAATCCCAGATGGTTCGCGGTTTGGATTATTACACACGAACTACTTATGAGATATCATCAACAGCTTTAGGTGCACAAGATGCGTTATGCGGTGGCGGAAGATACGACAAACTTGTAGAAACGCTGGGAGGTAAACCGACTCCGGCTGTTGGTTTTGCAGCGGGAATAGAACGTTTATTATTAGCATTGGAGTTAAAACCAACTGAATTTAACTTTGAGTCAATTCAAATTTATATTATTGGATTAACTGAAAAAGTTAGGTCTAATTGTCAAGTTATAGCACAAGATCTCCGTAATCAGGGATTCTCAGTTTCAACTGATCTTTTACGGCGTAGTTTGAAATCCTTGCTACGTGAAGCCAATCGCAATAGCGTAAAAGTCGCAATTATCATTGGTGATGATGAATT
This sequence comes from bacterium, assembly GCA_018812885.1. Lineage (GTDB taxonomy): Bacteria > Fidelibacterota > Marinisomatia > Marinisomatales > JAHJCW01 > JAHJCW01. Next base: position 4,963 of record JAHJCW010000155.1, read on the forward strand.
AGCAAATGACATTGTGCAGGTAAAAGATATGGAAACCGGCGAGCAAACCACCGTAAGCAAAAATAAGCTAACTGAGCATCTTACCGATTTGGATTTTTAATTTTATTAATTTAGATTATACACGCGCATAAGGAAAAACTTAATTTTATAATATGTCTGAAAAACCACTATTAATTGTAGAGTCACCATCTAAGGCAATAACTATATCCCGCCATCTTGGTGGTGAATATAATGTGATCGCAAGTGTTGGGCACGTTAAGGATCTACCTAAAAACGCCCTTGGAATTGATATTGAAAATGATTTTAAAATCACTTTAGAAGTACTCCCTAAAAAGAGAAGTTTTATTAAAGAATTAAAATCGCTTGCAAAAAAAGCACCGAATATTATTCTGGCAATGGACCCCGATCGAGAAGGAGAAGCAATTGCCGCCCATATTGCGAGTGAAATTCCAAGCGAAAAAATTGAACGCGTTCTGTTTACTGAAATTACTAAAACCGGTATACAAGAAGGTATTCAAACTCGCCATCCGATTGACGTAAAATTAGTTGATGCCCAAGTTACTAGACGCATAATTGACCGACTTGTTGGTTATAAAATTTCACCGATTTTATGGGCAACATTACAACACAATCTGAAATTTGTAACAACTACTTTATCAGCCGGAAGAGTACAATCTGCTGCTGTTAAAATCTTGATTGACCGTGAACGAGAACGAGCGATTTTTAAAGCTGCAACATTTTTCAATTTAAAAGCGCTCTTACTTAATAAGGGGAATGAAGAATTTATTGCCACTCTCTTTAAGTTAAATGAACAAAAATTAGCATCATCCGGAGATTTTGATAAAACAACCGGTAAATTAAATAATAAAAAAGTTATTGCTCTCAGTAAATCGCAATTTGCGACCTCCTTCTTGCTGTAGCGTAGATGTAGTAAATGGAGGGCGAGGATTTGAAGTTATCGGCTTCTCTTCAATATCAGTAACTTCCCAAGACCCCACACCCAATTCTTTCTTTAAGGTATTGGCTTGTGATTCACTGAGAGCAATAACTTTTTTATTATTTAATTCACCGTTTGTT
>JAHJCW010000156.1 GCA_018812885.1 bacterium
CGCTCTGATACGATGGAAACAAAACTGAATTCCATCGCGCTCGGGTTATTAATTTATCATAATCAATTTAAAATGAGATGTTCATGAACAAATCAAAATTTCCACTCGACAAAACTGTCCTAAATAATATTATTAAAGACCACGAGGTTGACCTCAATAACATCGGTATCCGTGAATTAAAACGTCTTGTAGATAATTTAGCCGATCAATATAAAGTTGATTTTCTACATTTTGAATTCGGTGTACCTGGCATACCGGCTGATAGATTAGGACCTGAAGAGGAAATTCGCGTACTTACTGAAGACAAGAAATTACCTTCAACTTACCCACCATTTGATGGCATCCCACGTCTTAAAAAAGCAACAGCTGACTTTGTGAAAGCATTTATAAATATTGATGTCGAACCGGAAAACTGTATACCTACCGTAGGAGCGATGCATGGAGGTTTTATCGCGCAAGCAATTGCTGGTCGCAGATTTAAAAAGGCTGATACTATTTTATATCTTGATCCCGGATTTCCGGTAAATAAACTTCAAACAAAATTTCTTGGACTAAAATATGCTTCTATTGATTTATATGACTATCGCGGTAAAATATTAGCAAAAAAACTTGAAAAAAAACTATCAACCAGGAAAATAGGATCTGTATTGTGGTCAAGTCCAAACAATCCTACCTGGTTGTGTTTAAAGGATGAAGAATTAAAAATGATTGGAGGATTACTAACTAAATATGATGTTGTAGGAATAGAAGATTCAGCATATTTTGGAATGGATTTTCGTTTTGATTATGGAGTTCCTCACAAACCGCCATTTCAACCAACCGTAGCCAATTATACAGATAATTATATTATCATAATATCAAGTTCAAAAATGTTTAGTTATGCCGGTCAAAGAATCGCTGTTGCGATAGTTTCACCTAAATTAGCCAAAAAGAAGTATAGCAATCTAAAAAAATATTATGATACAAAATCATTTGGACATGCCTTTGTGCACGGCGGAATTTATCCCACAACCGCGGGTGTTCCACAATCACCGCAACATGCCTTATCGGCACTGTTCGAAGCAACCTGCCAAGGTAAATATGATTATCTCAGCAAGGTTCGTACCTATGGGAAGCGCGCTAATGAAGCGAAAAAAATATTTTTAAATAATGGTTTTGAATTATTATACAATAAAGACGTGGAGGAACCTATTGCTGATGGGTTTTATTTCACTATAAAACGCAAGGATATGACAGGTGGCGAACTGTTACATATCATGCTACTATTTGGTATATCAGGAATCCCGATGAGACCAACAGGAACTAAGCGCGAAGGCATACGGATTTGTGTATCTCTAGTACAACAAGAACAATATGGAGAACTTGAAAAACGTGTAAAAGCATTAAATAATTATTTAACAATATCAGGATAAAGAAATGAGCAAGATTAATATCATAAATCACTCACTAATTAAACACTCCCTTTCTGTTCTAAGAAATAAAAACACTAGCACTGAAATGTTTAGAAGACATACCGCAACAGTTTCGCAAATTTTGATTATTGAGGTGCTGAATAATATTTCAATAAAAGAAATCGTCGTTGAAACACCTCTGGATTCTGCACAGGGGCATAAAGTTCAGGAATCAATAGTATTAATTCCGGTATTGCGGGCTGGTATTTCTATGCTGTTTTCTGCACAAAATTTTTTACCCTGGGCTTCGGTAGGTTTTATTGGATTGGAAAGGGATGAAAAAACAGCTAAAGCAAGGGAGTATTATCAGAACATCCCACAAAATTTGCGAGAAAAATATGTGTTGATCCTCGACCCAATGTTAGCTACGGGAGGTTCCATAGTTGACACAATAACCGCAGTTAAACAAAAAAACCCAAAAGTGATAAATGCAGTGTGCATTGTCGGTGCTCCTGAGGGAATAGAACGATTAAAAAAGGAACATGCGGATGTTGATTTGTACATAGCAGCAATTGATTCTCATTTGGATGAAAATAAATTTATTGTACCCGGATTAGGGGATTTTGGTGATAGGTATTTTGGAACATAAACATTAAAGTATAAGCGCCGGACAAACATTTTAGAAACAAGTAGAGACGTAATATTTTACGTCTCTACTATAAATGTTACAGCTAAATATCTATCTAATTTGCCGCCTAAATGCTCTCGGTCTATCCAAAATCTCTTTTAGAATTACAGCATTACGAATATCTTGTGGTTCATCAAAATATTCTAAAGTATATACTTCTTTCTTTTTGCCCGGAGCAACCTTACGCTCATCAAAACGATCACTTGTTATATCAGATTTTGACAAACCACTTGCTTTGAATTCAGCGGTTGTTTCGTCAACTTCTGTAATATCCTCCGAAACAATCTCTGATATAGGTTCAAGCACTTCCGGCTCATTTTGAAAATACGATTTGACTTGTTGCGGGTCTTCCCATTTCTTACGCATTTCCATTTTTACTTTGCCCGCGTTAATCGGTTCGGGTACAGGTTCAGGTGCCGGCTCTTCAACCGATTCCGGTTGCGGGACACCGAGAATGTCCCGCAACTTATTCGGATTGAATAGATCTTCTAACGATACAGGTCGTGGTGGACGCTGTGAAGCTTTTTCTTTTTGAGGTTCACTTCTCTGTTGTGAAGTTGGAACCCTTTGGGGCTTTGGCGGCTGAGCTTCAGTTTTTTGTTGTTGGCGTTTTCGTTTCGCCAGTGCCTGCAATAAATAAAATAAAAGTAGAAATATCCAAATGCCGATGCCTTCCATCAGACTAAGCTCCTATTTGCTACCTTTTTCAGTTTTTTTACTACCTGTCCCGGCGATACTGTCGCGCATACCCGTATCAGATTTTATATTACCTAAATTATAATAATCAAATACACCAAGATTACCTTCACGGAAGGCCTGAGCCATTGCTTTAGGAACTTCCGCTTCTGCTTTTACTACGAGAGCCTGCATCTCTTGGGTGCGAGCTTTCATTTCTTGTTCCTCGGCAACTGCCATTGCACGGCGGGTTTCTGCTCTCGCCTGAGCGACTCGTAAATCAGCTTCTGCTTGATCGGCTTGTAAACGTGCCCCGATATTTTTGCCAACGTCAAGATCGGCAATATCTATTGATAAAATCTCATATGCCGTACCAGCATCTAATCCTTTGTGCAATACTGCTTTAGAAATACTATCCGGATTTTCCAAAACACGAGAATATTTCTCTGACGAACCAATGGCACTTACAATACCCTCGCCAACACGCGCAATAATAGTCTCATCGGTGGCTCCTCCTACTAAACCGGAGATATTTGTTCGCACTGTAACACGGGCACGAGCTTTCAACTCGATACCATCTTTTGCCACCGCAGAAAGATATCCTTCTTTTGGAGCATCAATAACTCGCGGATAAACACTCGTTTGAACAGCAGTCTTAATATCGCGTCCTGCCAGGTCAATCGCTGTTGCGGTTTCAAATGACAGATCAATATTCGCTTTGTCTGCAGCAATTAACGCAAAAACAACATTGGCTACGTTCCCGCCGGCCAAGTAATGTGTTTCCAACATATCAGGACTTATGTGTGTAAGACCAGCTTTATGTGTATTAATAACTCCGTCGGTAATTAACTTTGGGGGTATTTTCCTTAGGCGCATACGAATCAAGTCAAGAATTGTAATTTTACCCAAACCAACACTAACAACCGCTTGAATCCACATCCCGACCGGTACAAAGTAGAATAGTACCAATAGAAATATTATTACAAAACCAAGCAATATCAATGAAATTATACTCATTTTATCCTCCTAAAATTCTATTTATTAATTTTTCGTACGACAACTCGATTGCCGTCGACTTTGATTATTTTAACTTTTTCACCATCCTCGATAAAAGTACCTTCGCTAACAACAAATATTCTCTTATCACCAATTGTAGCCCAACCAGATGGGTGTAAATCTGTTTCTGCTAATCCCTCTTGTCCAACCTTATCTTCTAATCCCAATGATGTATCATAACCGCGTTCATGATCTTGTACATCAGGTGTGGCTAACTTTCTCCAAAATTTTGTTTTTGTCATCAATTTGAATAACAACACCAAGCCAATCAATCCGCCAATGATTCCAATTGTTAAACCAGTCATCGCCATATCTGTGACCTCCTCTCCAACCGGGATATCCGGTAATAATAGTCGATATAAACCAAATACAACTATTATAATTCCGCCGATACCGGCTATACCAAAACCCGGTATCACAATCATTTCTATTAGTAATAGTAGTAATCCAACAAAAATAATAAGCATATCAGTTGCGGATGCTAATTCCGCAATATAGCCCGAACCAAGAGCCAGGGCTAAACAAACAGCGCCAATAGTACCCGACACGCCCCAGCCCGGTTGCTGTAACTCAAATAAAATACCCAAAAACCCAAAAGTCATCAATAAGGATGCAACTACCGGATTAGTTAAAAATCTTACGATTGCTTCAGACCAAGTCGCCTTGGTCAATTTTACTACAGCGTTAGACAAATTTAATTCAGCAAGCAGATCATCAAATGTTTCAGCTTCCCCGTCCGCAATTTTATATTTCTTAGCAAGTTCCGTAGTCAATGTAATTAGCTTGCCTTCCTTGCGTCCTTCTAAATCAGTTACCTCAACAGAATCGCCATTTATAATAAGATGTGTAAAGCTTAATTCCTCGTCCACCATCCCTTTGGCAATTTCAACGTTCCGTCCTGTGCTTTCAGCTGTTGAAGCCATCTCTTCGCGCATATAAGATATTACCTTTTCACTGCCTTTTTTCCCTTGCATATCAACTGCCGTGGCCGCACCAATTGTACCTCCGCTTGTCATATAAATTTTATCACAAGACAGAGATATTAACGCACCGGCTGATATCGCTCGGCGATTTATAAAAGCAACCGTCAACAGTGGTGAGTCTAAAATTGCATCTTTGATTTGCGTAGCAGCATCAATGCGACCACCGAAAGTATCGATATCAAATATTACTGCAATTGCACCTTCTTTAGCGGCTGTTTTAAGCGACCGCTCAATAAATGGTGGAAGTCCTAAGTCTATCGTACCTTCAATCGGTACACGATATACTAATGAATCGGGAACTGCAAAGAGAGAAGATGATAATAATATAATTAGTAGTATAATTGCTTTCTTCATATTATAATTTTACCTGTAAACCTCTTAATAAACAATGAAACATAAAATGTTTATTTAATCTCTACACCGCCAAATGCGACTGTACAATGTATGTAAACATTATTCCCATTTTTTATTTTCAATTTACCCCTTGATTTATTTTCAATTCCACCAAATATTGGTGTGCCAGTAATAATTACATTCCAATCCTCAGGAACAGTGATGTCGACACCTCCGAATAGAGCAGTCGCATGTATTTTACAACCATCGGCAGCTATTTTAGCGTCCCGCATATCAAGTTCAACGCCACCAAACAATGCCATTGTCTCACCACCCTTAAAATTTTGCGAAGTTATAGTATGTTCAACTCCACCAAACACAGCATTTGAGTGTATATAGTCATCGCTGGTTGTTGATTCCTCAGTTAATTTCCACTTTCCGTGCCTACCTTTAAAAACCATAGATAGTCCAATAAATATTAAAATCAGCGGCCAAAGTTTCCAAACACTACTCCAATGGAATATATCGTGAACTGTTAATAACAGTACACCACCAATCAGGATAAAAATTAATCCTGCGCCTTTATCTTGCCCCTGTAATTTTATTAATCCAATTATTATGAAAATTGCGGGCCACCAGTCTGATATTACTCCACCAAAATTCATTGTTGTAAATGTATCGAGTAGAAATAAAGCTCCAACCAAAATTAGAACAAATCCCACCCAACTGTTTTGACTATGTTTATACTGTGTCATATTTTACTCCTTTGTTAAATATAATATCTATCCTGATCTACTTCTTCCCGTAGAATTCGTAATTCTTCTACACTGGGTTCATCATTTTGTTCAATTTTATCAGGAATGATTAATTCAAATCCGGTATTATTTACTACGTCATTTACTGTTATACCGGGATTTAAAGCAATTAGTTTCATGCGTTTGGTATTTTCATCAAATCCTAATGTACATAAATCAGTAACAACACGATAAGGACCGGTGTTCGGTGGCAATCCCGCTTCTTCCCGGGCACCCGGTCCCGATAGATATCCGGGTGTTGTAATAAAATCAATCTTAGGCATAAATCTGCGTTTACCGTGTTGCATTATAATAATCGTTTCCCAACATGTAGAACCAACATCATTTCCACCACCCGAACCGGGCAGGCGTACCTTGGGCTTATCATGATCATCTCCAATTATTGTGGAATTCAGATTCCCATACATATCAATTTGCGCGCCACCTAAAAATCCATAGTCAACAAATCCGCATTGTCCGGCTTCCATGATATCACAAATTCCAGCCGCAACCAATCCTTTGTTAAAAGTCCGCATATCACCAACCGCTAAAGGGAGTTTCTCGAGCTGCGCTCCAATACCTCCAAACTCAAATATTGATATTAAATTTGGGGCATGCATTTTTTGCGCAAGCGATGCTGCTAACATTGGGATTCCTGTTCCAATAAAGCAAGTCGCATTATCTTCCATTAACCTCGAGGCAATGCTAATCAATAATTCATTTGGATTGTA
>JAHJCW010000157.1 GCA_018812885.1 bacterium
ATTATTACTTTAATATTCATTCTCGGTTCAATTAGTGCTCAAGATCGATATGAATCATTTCCAGCTTGGGTAAAAAGTGTTCCCGAATATGGATTTAACAGAATGAAGAATACTGTCACTAGAAAATCTAATTTATTGATTTTGGGAACAGTTAGTATTGGAGCGGTATTGGCTTATCAATTTGATAATCAGTTTCAGGATTATGCACTACGAGAAGGATTGCTCCCTGATAGAGTCTCGCAGTTCGGAGATTTGTATGGTGGAATTTGGTCAGCTTGGTTGTTACCGGTGTCTATAATAATAACATCTAAAGCATCAGACGAATCCAATAATGAGATGTTGGGAAAATTAGAGTTTGCAGCTTCTGCATTGGTGGTAAACGGAGTAACCACTGTTATCTTGAAGGAATTAATTGGTAGGGAAAGACCAAACGGTAGCAATAATCGTTCAATGCCATCCGGACATACATCCCACAGCTTTGCTGTGGCAGCCGTTGCAAATGAATTATATGGTCGCAAAGTTGGAACAGCTGCTTATTTAATTGCCGGATTAGTAGCAGTAAGTCGTATAAATGATAATGATCACTATTTGAGCGATGTTATTGTTGGTGCCGGATTAGGTGCGGTAATTGGTAGGGGGTTTGCAAAAACGTATCAAGAAAAAAAACATATACCAAATCTGACGATTAACAATAAAGGATTAAATATTATGTATGATTTCTAATTTTGAATTAATTAGTTGTTCATATTAATCCCTTTTCCCCTTACACTAAACCCCAATTCCTGAACCCTGTTCTCTGAACCCTGCCTCTGATTATTGTAACCGTACTAATCTTTCTTCATCTATAACCTAAAAGAATTCATAGGAAAATTAAATGGATATAAAAATTACTTTTCCCGGTGGGAAAAAAGTGAATGCTGTGTTTAATGGATTTACACATGAAACCGATCAAGCTGTAATTAGTGGTGGTGATGGCAGCGCACCAGAACCGTTTTCATTATTTTTATCCTCTATAGGTACCTGCGCAGGTATTTATGTTTTGGGATTTTGTCAACAGCGTGGAATCGATACCAATGGAATGGAAATCGCTCAATCAATGAACTTCAATCCGTTTTCAGGAATGATTGATAAAATAAAATTAAATATAATTTTACCCGAAGGTTTCCCTGAAAAGTATAAAAAAGCAGTAATTAATTCTGCCAATTTATGTGCTGTGAAAAAGCATATGAAGAGACCTCCTCAATTTATTATTACAACTACATAATGTAATACTTCTTCTTAATTATCCTGATAGTGTAAATTGCATTATTATAATTATGGATAAAACACTTCCAAAACTTAGCGGAATTGCCTCCAATATTTTAAAAGCTGAAGCGCGTGAACTTTTAAAAGTAGCTGACCGTATTGATGAATCGGTTGTAAAAGCTGCAAAGATAATTTTAAAACATGATGGCAAAGTCGTTGTTTGCGGTGTGGGTAAATCCGGTTTGATAGGGCAGAAAATTGTAGCTACTTTTTGCAGTACAGGTACTCAATCTGTATTTTTACATGCAAGCGATGCCCTACATGGGGACTTGGGGGTTTATCGTCCCGGAGATCCTACAATTCTTATTTCTAAAAGCGGTGCAACCGATGAAGTTGTGCGCTTGATTCCGCTTCTTCGTGAGTTTAATTCTCCATTGATTGGAATTATTGGCAATAATGATTCAACCTTGGCTGATATGGTTGATGTTGTACTTGATAGTACAGTATCCTCTGAAGCTGATCCATTGGGAGTTGTACCAACAAATAGTACAACTGTTACTATGGCTATTGGTGATGCATTAGCGGCAGTTTTAATGACCGCTAAAAAATTCAATCAGGAAGATTTTGCACGATTCCATCCAGGTGGTAATTTGGGAAGGAGACTTAAATTGCTAGTAAGGGATATTATGACTCCGTTAGAAAAAGTTGCAGTTGTACTTCCACAGCAAAGCATTAAAGAGGCAATTTTATTAATGACTAAAAACCCTCAAGGAGCAGCATTGGTTTCAGATGATTCTAAGAAATTAATTGGGTTAATAACTGATGGTGATTTGCGTCGTGGATTTGCACAAAATGAGAATATTAATGAATTGAAGGTGATAGATGTAATGAATAATAAGCCAATCTTTATTTATTCCAATGCTCGTCTTCAAGATGCAGTCACGTTAATGGAAGATCGGATTTCACAAATAGCGGTTTTACCGGTATTAGATGAAAATGATGATAAATGTGTTGGACTTCTCCGTTTGCACGACATTTATCAATCGAAATTAGTTTAATTTCTGTTAAATAATATTCTGTTTGTTATAACGAGTGCTGAAATATAAATTTTAGCACACAATTTGACTAATCGAATGGAAAATAACAATACAAACCTAAAAATTTGTATAAACGGCTTCGCCGAATTAGAACAAGCTCGAGAATCTATACTCAATTTCTGTAGTCATTATTGTAGAAGTGATGAGGTGATTGATATCCTTGAAATGGCAATTTTAGAAGCCTGTCATAATGCAATCCTCTATAGTACTAAAAGAAAGAATAAATCTTTATGCGAGTTGAAACTATCTTTCGACAACCAAAGCATTAAGGCGATTGTCATAAATTATGGGAAAGCGTTTAAAGTATTAGAAAAAGAGTCATTTTCAATTGAGCAAGATTTTCTACAGTATAAAAACGGTGGTTTAGGTATTCCACTTATAAAGTCATTAGTGGACTCGGTTGAGTATTCAAGGAGATCTGATGGTACAAATGAATTAATTATCTTGAAAAAAATTAACAAATAATCAATAGGAGCAAATCAATGCGAATTAAAGAGTCAGAAAAAAATGGAATTGTCATTTTATCGTTAGGTGGAAAAATGATGTTAGATGCAAAAAGTGCAAGTTTACATGACTATGTGAAGGATTTAATTAAACAAGGTAAAACAAAGGTAGTGATGGATATGGGAAAAATAACGTGGTTCGGCAGTACAGGACTTGGTGCATTATTGGCTTCTTATACTTCACTAAAAGATAATAATGGTGACCTAAAGATTGCACGGGCCACGCGTAAAATCCGAAGCGTATTTATGTTCACTCAGATTATCAAAGTATTGGAAAATTACGATAGTGTAGATGAAGCCCTAGCCGCATTTAATAAGTAAACATCCCTGCTAAATTCCAGTGAATAACATTACTGAAATTCAAAAACTGAAGTTAGCAGTTAAGGAACTTTCAGTACTGAATGATATCGCTACAGCGGTTAGCACCACTCATGACTTAGATCAAGTAATAGAATTGATTGTACATGAATGTGTTAACCATTTAAATGTTGAGCAGGGAGCGATAATGTTGCTTGACCAGACTGAAAATGATGATCAATTTCATACGATAGTCCGTGAAGTTGATACCGAGACAGATATTGTACCATATCATTTTGGTGTTCAATTATCGGGATGGATGGTAAAGAATCAAAAGCCATTATTAATAAATGATTTACCAAATGATGGTAGATTTACAAATCTATCGGATGAAGAATTTCCGATTAATTCGTTGCTTTCCGTTCCTTTAAAAACAAAAGGTAAGCTTATCGGTGTATTGAACGTTTTCAACAAACTGAATGATGTTGGATTTACTTCTGACGACCAGAGGATATTGTCGATTATAGCTTCGCAATCTGCTCAAGTAGTCGAACATGCAAGGCTTTACGATGAAGAACAATCTTTAAAAAAAATTGAAGAAGAACTTTCATTTGCTAAAAAAATACAAACAAATTTATTACCAAAATCCAATCCTCAGATAGCCGGATTTGATATCGCCGGTATGAACATTTCTGCAAAAGAAGTGGGTGGCGATTACTATGACTTTATATCAATCGATGAGAACAATACTGTAATTTGTTTAGGCGATATATCAGGAAAAGGTATGCCCGCCGCTTTGTTAATGGCAAATTTACAAGCCACCTTAAGGGGACAAGCATTGTTTACCTCATCGGCAGGGGAATGTTTAACAAGGTCAAATAAATTGTTATACCGTAGTACTGACATGCAAAAATTTGCTACGCTTTTTTATGGTATTTTAGATAAATCAAAAAATATATTTCATTTCTCAAATGCCGGTCATGATCCTCCGTTTTTAATCAATTCAGATAAAAAAGTTACTAGATTAACAAAAGGTGGCACGGTATTAGGATTCATGGAAGAATATCAATTTGAAGAAGATTCAATCAAATTGAATAGTGGCGATACAATCATTATCTATTCAGATGGTATAACAGAAGCTTTAAATGAAAAAAATCATGAGTTCGGTGAAGAAAGATTGCTTGCTGTACTCAAGGAAAACCTTAAATCCACTGCTGAATTATTAATTGAAAAAGTATTTGAGGCAGTAAAAATATTTGTTAAAGATATACCGCAAAGTGATGACATTACAATTGTAGTGATTAAAAAGACTTAGTAATTGTACAATGATCGGCAAGACCATATCCCATTATAAAATCCTCAGTAAAATTGGCGAAGGAGGCAGAGGGATTGTATATAAAGCTGAAGATGTTGATCTTAAGCGAACAGTAGCTCTAAAATTTATATCCCCCCATTTAACGGACAATGTTGAAGATTTAGAACGTTTATATCAAGAGGCCCGTTCTGCCTCACAGCTCAATCATCCCAATATAGCAACAATTTATGAAATTGGTCATGACGGTAAGTATAATTTTATTGCAATGGAATGCATAGCTGGTGAAACTCTTAAAAGTAAAATTCAAAAAGAAGCTTTATCATTTAAAGAAATAATAAATATTGCAATAGAAACAATAAATGGTATAAAAGCAGCACATAACAATAACATCATTCATCGTGACATTAAATCCGAAAATATTATGGTGAACGAATCAGGTTCAGTTAAAGTAATGGATTTTGGACTTGCAAGAGATTTGGATAAAAAGAATGTTACGAAAGTAAGTTCTACTTTGGGTACTATAGCGTATATGTCGCCCGAGCAAATAGAAGGTTCCAAAGTAGATCAAAGGTCAGACATATATTCATTCGGGGTAGTATTATATGAAATGATTTCAGGCAGATTACCTTTCGTTGGAGAACATGAAGCTGCGACACTTTATTCGATAGTGAATGAATTGCCACCTGATGTAATTTCTCTAAATCCCAATGCCAATCCCGGATTGGTTGCAATTGTCGAAAAAGCAATTGAAAAAAATCCCAGTAATCGATATCAAAATGCATCAGAATTGCTTGATGATTTGATTGAAATAAAAAGTGGTACTTTCAAGATGCGGATCAAGAAACCATCTTTGTTATTATCAACTCCTAAAAAAATAAACCGAGCTTGGTTTATTGGTGGATTCGTCACAATTCTACTAATTGCATTGGCAGCAATGATACCATTTATTAATGGAGAAAAGGGATCTGCGCAAATTGTTAATTCTTTAGCTGTATTAAATTTTGACAATATGCAAGAACCAAGCGATCCTAATCGACTTGGACAAATATTGCAGGAATTAATAATAGCAGACCTCTCCGAAATTCCTAATTTAAAAGTATTCAGTAGTCAAAGATTATTTGATATACAAAAACAATTAGGATCGGATAATCGATCATCAATAGATCCAAGCTTAGCAACGGATATTGCTCAAGCAGCGGGTGCTAAAACAATGTTGACAGGCAAGGTGATTCAAACCGGGAATAATCTAATATTAACATTGCAATTGATTGACACAAATGATGGTTCAGTAATTAAATCTTATCAAGTGGAAGGTAATGATATTTATTTAATGGTCGATGAATTAACTTCAAAGATTCAGTATGATATGCAATTGCCCGAGGGATCGGATGAACCAATTAATGTAGCGGTTGCGGATAAAACTTCTTCATCGATGAATGCTTTCCAGCATTATTTTGTTGGAGTTGATTATTTTAATGATTCACACTTTGACGAGGCAATTATTGAGTTAAAAAACGCCATTGAAATAGACTCGACGTTTAGCAGTGCATATTATAAATTAGCATTAGCCCAATGGTGGTCCCGGTCCGAGATGGATAATGAAGCAATTGAAAATGCGCAAAGATCATTATCAAAAATATTAAACGGTTCTTGGTATAGAACTACGAAAGAAAAATTATTAGCTCAAGGTGCATCAGAGCTTTTAAAACAAAATTATGATGAATCTGAAGATCTATATCTACAATTAATTGACTTTTTACCTGATGAAGAGGAGGCATGGTATGGACTGGGGGAAGTATATTATTATGGTTTAAAAAATTATGAAAAGGCTTCTAAGGCATTTGAGCGTGCAATTGAAATTGACCCCAATTTTACAATTGTTTATCGCCGTATTTACGATATTTATGATATACAAAAAAAATATGATAGAGGTATAATTAGGGCTACCCAGCTTATAGAAAAATATCCTGAGAGTGTTTGGGGCAGTATATTTTTAGGACAAATGTTGATGGGTAAAGGTGACTATCTACAAGCTCGTGAAATTTTAGAGAGAGCAATTCAACATGATAATACTCATCCTATTATTTACCAAAAATTGAATCAAATACAAAACCATTTAACTTCATGAAGTATTCTTATTCCGGTAGAACCGACATCGGCTTAGAGCGAGAAGTAAACCAGGATAGTTTTGGCAATGCAAATCTAAATTGGGGTAGCATTTTTATATTATCGGACGGATTTGGACATAAAGAGGGCGGCAAATTTGCTAGTCAATCTACCGTTGATATATTTATTAATAACTATTCTAAAGATGCCCCAAAGAATATTGAAGTATTCTTTGAAAGTTCGTTTGATGAAATAAATAAATATATTTATTACAAAAAAGTATCAGAATACGATAAGGCAATGTTAGGGTGTACCGCGGTAGTAATGGTATTTGAAGGTGAAACTGCTCACATTGCCCATATAGGAGATAGTCGTGCATATATTATCCAAGAAGATCGCATACAAAGACTTACAACGGATCACTCATATGTGCAATCACTTATTGATAAAGGAGAGCTATCGCCTGAGAAAGCAATGTTCCACAGCAAAAGGCATGTGTTAATAAGAGCATTAGGTAGTCATCGTAAGGCAAAAATAGATTACACATTTTGGTCTATAGCATCAAATGATAAAATAATGCTATGCTGTGACGGAGTGTGGGGCTTTATATCTCAATCGAAAATTGAAGAGGTACTGAATAACAATAATCCGGATCAAGCGACAAATAAGTTAATTGATATTGTTAAGGAAAATTCAGGAACCGATAATATCACTCTCCAAGTGATTAGTTTTACTTAATATATACTCTTAAAATTGTAATTGTAGCATTATTCCTGTATTCTTCCAATTGCTTTTTACTGAATCACTAGTATTATATTCGCCAATCCCAACATATAATCCAATATTAAATGGTGAATTTCCTATAGGAACACTTGTTGAACCTATAACACCTGTGCCAATTCCTCCCCCAGATACATAAAATCCCGTACCATGTATTTGCAATTGTAAGGGTGTGGTAAATTTTAATAGTTCACTAATGGATAGATTTAGTAATACTCCGGCACCGGTATATAATTTGTCCGTAAAGTCAAATCCTAAAAATCCCGCCCCTAATCTTGCGCTTAATGGACCGAAGGCAACTCTCAACGGTGTTCCGATTAATAATCCAAAATCCAAATTATTTTCTTCATCTGGGATATCTCCAAACGGATAGCCACCAAATATTCCAATAACCCAATTAGGATTTTTGTTGGTAGTAGTTTTATCTATACTTGATTTTTGGCTCTGATCTGATTGTTTGACGACGTATACCTTTGGATTTTCAGGATATGAAGTAGTAATCATAGTGTCGTCAATGGATAGGCTTTCATCTTCCGGCAAAACATTGGTTTCAACCGTAATTGTATCTATTTTGCTTTCAATATTATCTGTTTGATTTTGATATTCGTTAGCCAGATATACAAATGATTGTTCCTTGGCAATTGGATTGCCATTTTCATCGGTGAACATATCAGGAATTACCAGCCAATTATCAGGATAAATCCAGTTCGGGTCAATTATATATGGATTTGCTTTGTAGATTTTTTTCCATTTCAAGCCATCGTGATAAAATTTATATGATAAGTGAGACAAATGGTCATTTTTAATAATCCGATATTCATAGAAGTTTTGTGGATTTATTAAATCATTAGGATCTTGCAAATATACATAGTATGATTTTTCTTTATCATTAGCTAAACAAAATGATAAAGAAAATATAATTATAAACATTAATGAAATGGTTTTCTTCATATTTACCCCTCACACACAATTATACGGTTAATTTACAACAATTAAATAAAAAAGGCGACTTTTAAAGCCGCCTTTTTTATTTAATTGTAATCTATAAGTTATAATTTATAAAACAGGACTGCTCCAACATTTCCCCAATTATATTCATTATCATTTGGATAATATTTACCTAATCCACCGTATAGGCCTAGGCTTACTGGTGATTTACCAAAAGGTACACTTGCGGAACCGATACCACCAAAGCCAAGACCTTGATCTTCTCCAAAAATATAGAATCCCACACCGTGTAATTGAAGTACTAATGGCATGTCCATGTTTAACAAGTCATTTATGCAAAGACTAGCAAGAAGTCCACCACCAAAATAAAATTTATCAAAATCATAGGTAAAGGCACCTGCCCCCAAACCAACACTTAGAGGTCCAGTTTTTACTCCAAGTGGTGTACCGAGTAGTAATCCTACATTCAAAGTTTCATCTTCAGGTGCAGATCCTAAAGGATAACCGGCATGTAAACCTAATTTCCAACCCGGCTTTCCACAATAGGATTCTATGCACGGCTTGTACATGTCTGCATTCTTATCTTTTAGCAGACCTTTTTTGGATGTTTTATCTTTAGTAGCTTTTGTTTTGTCATCAATTTTAGTTTTTCCGTCCATATCTTTATCTTTTAAGCTTTCCGGGACAGTTGTAACTGTTACTGTTGCATTTGCTTCTTGAGCATCTATCTTCACTGTTTCTTCAGCAAGCTCATCTTTTGATATGATAGGTTTAACGCCTGTCTCTGAGTACAGCGGCTTACCGCTAGCATCAGCAAAGACATTTGGAATTACCAACCAATTATTTGGATAAATCCAATCAGGATCAATTATGTATGGATTTGCTTTGTGAATTTTTGTCCATCTAAATGGATCGTTATAGAATTGATCGGCTATGAACCATAAACAATCACCCTTTACAATCATATATTCAAAAAATCCATCAGGGTTGACAAGACCTGCGGGATTCTCCATTTTTACATAATGCGGTATATTACCCTTATGAGCAAAACTAGACGTGACAAATAACAACATTAGAAAAATGATAGCTATTTTTTTCATTATTTTCTCCTAGAAAATATATAGCAAATTTAACAATAATTTACTAATAATGTTCCACAATAAGTTATTCGCTATTTAAGATTAAAAAATAAAAGATAATTATTGACAGAAATATAAAGTACTTTATAATATAAAGTTAATCATATGAGGTAAAAATGGTGGAAAAGAAAATACAGGAAGATTTAGCGGTGATAAAACAAATAATGCTGGAATCCAGACAAAGATTTTATAACGTCGGTATACATCTGGTTGTTTGGGGAGGAATTGTAATATTAGCATTATTGCTGACCTATTATAGTTTATCAATTAAATTTTTACTTCCGGAATATTGGATTTGGATTGTTGGATTTGGATTGGCCTGGATATTTGAATTTTGGCAACAAAAACGTCATCAAAATTCTGAGAGAGTTTATAATACACTTAATCGCATGTCCGGTACATTGTGGACGTCAATTCTAATTACGATGATGATCTATATTGTTTTTGGTGGAGTGGGAGGACATCTGATAGAAGGCACTTCAGCAATTATTGCCGGATTATTAGCGATTGGATATTTAGTAACAAGTGTAGGAATTGGAATAAAATGGATAAAAATTCTTGGTTTGGGTTGGTGGTTAGGCTCGATAATACTTTTTTTCAGTCCTTCTGAAATCGGTCTACTGATAATGGCGGTCCTTATGATATTTTTACAATTTATTCCGGGCGTGATACTATTTGTCAAAGGACCTAAAAATGACTGAATTTGATTATCAGCAAATTGATGATCTTATTCATTCAAGAATCCGCCTATCTATTATTGCGCTGTTAGTAAGTCGCGGAGAAGCAAATTTTATTTTTATTAGAGAAAAAATTAAAACTACTGATGGAAATTTAAGCGTTCAATTACGAAAATTAGAGGATGCCTCATTTATAAAGACAAAAAAAGAGTTTGTTAATCGTAAACCGGTTTCTACCTATTCAATAACCGAAAAAGGTAGAGAGGGTTTTAATGAGTATGTAAAAAAAATTGAATCGTTATTGAATTTGGAGAAATAAAAAAGGAAAATGATATATGCGAAATTATACTTTAATAATAATATTTACGATGAATATCACTTTTGCTCAACTCGCTGGAATAATAACCGGTGAAGTAATAGATGGAAAGACTAAACAACCTCTGATCGGAGTTAATATTCAAGTCATTGATACCGATTTTGGTGCGGCGAGTGATTTAAACGGGTATTTCTATATTAACAATGTACCAGTTGGAACGCAACATATAAGTGTTACGATGATAGGTTATAAAGAACGTATATTTTTAAACCTACCAGTGACCTCGGCTAGACCAATAAATGTTGTTGCAGAACTTGAGATTGATCCGGTGCAAATCGAAGCGGTAGAGGTCTCAGGCAATGTGTTTTCCAAATCATCCAATGCTATTGTAAGTACAATGAATGTTGATCAATCAGAGATACGCAGTGATCCGGGCGGCGCGTGGGATATTCAGCGTGTTGTGCAATCATTACCTTCAGTAACTACTACTTCCGATATGGAAAATGAAATTATTAGTCGTGGTGGGGCGCGCGGAGAAAATCTATTTTTTATGGATAATATCGAAATCCAAAATCCCAATCATTTTGGATTTGAGGGCACGGGGGGCGGTCCGATTAACATAGTAAATCCGATGTTTGTCCGTGAAATTGAGTTTACTCCGGGAGCATTTTCCGCTCGCTATGGCGATAAAGCGAGCAGTGTGATGGATGTATCGCTGCGCGAAGGTTCACGGCATCATTTTGAATACGATTTTGATCTATCAATGGCAGGAGCAGGGCTAAACGCTGAGGGTCCTATCGCAAGCGGAAAAGGCTCATTCCTATTGGGTACAGCCTGGAGTTATATGGATTTGGTTGTTAAAAACATCGGAATGACAGCAGTGCCACATTACAATCATCATCAAGCGAAAATCGTTTACGATATTAATCCAAAATTTCGTTTGATTGCTAACGGCTTAGTAGCATTTGACAATATAAATGTCAAGGCAGAGAATGAGGTTGTAAGCTACGGTGCTGAAAGTGTTGATACGGAAGGAGAAAGTTACGTTGGAGGTCTGAGTTTACGTACCCTTTTAGGTAAAATTGGATATGGAATATCAACGATTGCATTCACCAAACAGCGGACTTATCACTGGGTTTATAGTATGGAACAGCACGACAATCCGTGGTTTACACGCGATAATACCATCACTGATTTAACATATCGCGATAATTGGGTAATCCAGACTCCGGCCGGTGAGTTTATATCAGGTTTATCACTGAAGCAAATTACATATAATTATGCTGAATGGGCAAAACCCGACACCGGTTATTATTACGATACATCCCTTTGGGATGGCAGTCAATGGAATTTTCCTGAAGATGTTGATAAACCACAAGTTACGAATATTAAATATTATCAGCCTGAGTGGTATAATTATGAAGATGGGAAGTATTGGAAATTTGCCTATCATCTACAAAATAAAATTAAATTTGGAACTAAATTGCAGCTAACATCTGGATTGCGTGCCGATTATTTTTCCGGCACCGAAGACTGGGTTTTTTCACCACGTTTGAATGTTCAATTTAATCTTAACCGGATTACAACTGCACATATTGCCTATGGACGGCATTATCAATTCCCCGAATACTATATTATTGCTCATAATGATATAAATCAAGACCTGAGAGCGAAATATGCCGACCAACTTGTAGCAGGTGCCGAACACTTTTTCTCCAAAGATTTTCGCGGATCATTAGAAGTGTATTATAAAAAATATGATGATATTTATACGCATTATTATTGGACTCATCCACAAGAACAATATCCCGATTCATTGCAACATATCGATGAATATGAGAATAAAGGCGCCGGTAAAAGTTACGGTGTTGAACTATTCTTACAGAAAAAATTAACACGCAACTGGCACGGGATTTTAAGCTATGCTTGGAGTCGTAGTCAAGCAAAAGATGTCCGTGATTTTGTTGGTGGTCCCAACCCTAACACCGAAGAAAAAGCCGGCGAGTGGTACAACTGGGACTATGACTATCGCCATAATCTAACCTTTATTGGCGGGTGGAAAAAGAAATTCCATGAGGAAGATTGGTATAATAATATCAAAGAAAAATTGTGGTATAAAATTTTAGGACCATTAAATCCTCTTGCTGATGAGGTTGAACTCAGTTTCCGGTTTGCTTACAATAGCGGGCGTCCTTACACAGAAAAAACTTATATGCCGGAATTATTTGACTGGGCTACTCTCGAAGATACTGAATGGAATAAGATGCGCTATCCGGAATATCAGCGTTTGGATATTATGTATTTACAACGTTATCATTTCAAAAAATTGAACTTGGTGTTTTATATTGATATTATGAATATTTTTAACCACAAAAATATCTGGGATTGGGCTTATAATCGCGATGGTTCTAAAGAGGAAGTATGGCAGTATACAACATTCCCGGTTGGTGGTGTAACCTTAGAATTCTAGTACAATAGGTGTTACGTTAAATAAAAAAACTACCTCATTATGAGGTGGTTTTTTTATTACATTTAAATATCAACCATATTATCAACTGTTTTAGATAATAATACTTTCTTTCAGGGTTTGATTCTTTTCGGTGGACTTCTTTCAATCAGCCGGTCTTAAGCTGATTGCTGCCCCTCCGCCCTCTGCTAACTTTAGCAATAATCTATCATTCTTGTTTACATTTCTTTTGTAAATATCGATAGCTGTAGGATTTTTATTCCAATGGGCATTTTTTGCGTCCGCATAAATAGTTGCTACGTATTGTTTCCCATCATCCAAAAATTCAAAATCGATTTCAATATTTCTGTCATTTTCATCAGTAACAGCGCCAATGAACCAATTATCAGTTTCCCGCTCCTTGCGTGCTAATACTACAAAATCTCCAATTTCACCATCTAAAACGTGTGATTCTTCCCAATTCAAACCAACATCGCGGATGAACTGAAAAGCAAGATGTTCGACGTAGTTTTCTGGTAAATCTGCTGCCATTTGAATTGGTGAATAGACAACGACGTATAGAGCCAATTGATGTGCCAGGGTTGTATTAATTTGATTGTTCGGTTTGTAATCAGCAAGTTTGATATCAAAAATACCGGGCGTAAAATCAATTGGACCGGCAAGCATTCGTGTAAACGGAACGATTGTCAAATGTTCCGGGGGATTTCCCCCTTCAGACCAAGCATTGAACTCCTGTCCTCGCAAGCCTTCTCGTGAGATCATATTTGGGTATGTTCGTCTAATTCCGGTATCTTTGATCGGTTCGTGGATGTTTACCATAATTTCATAATCGGCGGCTTTTTCTAAAACTTTTTGATAATGATTAACCATCCATTGTCCATGATGATATTCACCTTTTGGAATTATTTTTCCTACATATCCTGTCTTCACTGCATTGATATCGTACATTTTACAAAGGGCAAAAGCTGTGTCTAGCTGTGCCTCATAAGTGCGCGGCGCCGCCGATGTTTCATGATGCATGATTATCTTAACATCTTTTGCTTTTGCATAACGAACTACTTCATCTAGATCATAATCTTCGTAGGGTGTTATAAAGTCAAAAACACCTTCACGATCATCAAACCCAATCCATTTTTCCCAACCGGTATTCCATCCTTCTATTAAAACTCCATCAATATTGTTATCAGCCGCAAAATCAATATATTTCTTAGCGTTTTCAGTTGTCGCTCCGTGCCTGCCGCTAGCCATATCCCAAGTACTTTTACCAATATGCATTTCCCACCAAATACCAACATATTTCATCGGTTTTATCCAACCGGTATCTTTTAATCTATTTGGTTCGTTGAGATTTACAATCAGGTGCGATTCAATTAGATCTCCAGCCTTTTCTGCAATTTGAATTGTCCGCCAAGGGGTAACAAAAGGTGTGCTGATTTTAACTTTTGATCCATCGGCAGAGCCGACTAATTCGCTAGTAAATGAATACGTTTCAGTATTAACTTTTAAAGTTATCCCCGAGAAATTAGTAAGATTGGCTTCGTGAAAGCTTATATACAAGCCGTCATCAGTTTTCAATGTAACAGGTGTGTTTACAGCATTTTCAGGAATATACGTCTGCGCTAACGAAGAATGGTTGCGTTTTGAAATCGCATCAATTTCACTTAGTTTTGTTGTATTGTATAAATGTTCATAACTATCCCAATCACCAGGTATCCACCAAGTAGTATGATCACCGGTTAGATTAAACTCGGTATTTTCGTCCATTATCACAACATCTTTTAAATTTTCCTGATCAGGGAATTCAAATCTAAATCCTAATCCGTCATCGTACACACGAAAGACAATATTCATCTGGCGTTTTAAGTGGTCTGATTCCATTAGTTCAATTTTTAACTCATTATATGAATTTTCTACAATTCTTTGTTCTCCCAAAATTGTTTCCCATGTTTCAGAGAAATTCCGTTTTTTGTGCTGAGTTATAATGAATCCGTTTTCCATTGATGGTACGGTTTTAAAATCAAATCCAAAATAGGAATCATCAATAACTAATTTATCTATGTAACGCACAGAATAACCGGGTTGTCCCTCTGGCGATAACAAGAATTTTGCCTGGATGTTGTTGTTAGGAGAACTAATCTCTAGAACTTGCTTATTAGTAAAACATGATGTCCGACAAGTCGTCATGCTAAAAATCAGAAATATTAAAAATGTTTGTTTTTTCATGTGTTTTCTACCAAAAATAGATGTACAATAAAATTGTTAAAAGGATAACTAATATGCCGCCATATTTTGCTAATCGACTACTCTCCACTTTTATGGCAGATTGCTCAAAACGGACTGCTTCTGATAATGGTTTAAATAATGTAATTAGAGCCATTACCGTGATTAAGATAATAAATGTAAATGCCATGTGATTTAAGAAAGCAACATTTGGCAACTTCCATAAGAAAAAACCGTAAACAGGTACGCCTAATAACATCGCTGTTACAGCAGCGGACTGAGGAGCCTTACGAAAAACCAAACCAAAAATGAACACCGCCACAATACTGGGCGAAATGAAGCCCCAAATCATTTGAATATATTTAAAAACACCCGAAAATTGAGCCGGAAGTGGAGCTAATAAGCAACCAATGATTACAAATATCGCTGTAGCGATGCGACCGACAAGAACAGTATTGGATGAGGATGAAGTTTTTTGAAAATACTTTTTATAAATATCCATTGTAAAAATTGTGGAAGTAGAGTTGAGCATTGAATCTAAGCTGCTCATTACCGCACCAAAAAGGGCAGCAAACATAATTCCACGCAACCCTGCCGGTAATAGTTCTTTAATTAATACGGCATAAGCTTGATCTCCACTTGCAATTTGACTGCGAAACAGCTGAAACGCCATTATTCCGGGAAAAACAATAATAAACGGAATAATCAATTTGATAAAGGCTGCTAAAATAATTCCGTTTTGGCCGTGTTTCAACGACCTAGCACCCAAAGTTCTTTGAGTAATAAATTGATTGAAACCCCAGTAGAAAAAATGAGGTATCCATATACCAAACAATAAAGCAGTCCATGGAATTTCAGGATGATCCGCAGGTAAAATAACATGAAGTTTATCTTGGTTTGTTGTCAAAAAATGATCTAAACCCCCAACCGCTTTTAATCCTAAAATCATTACTAACAAACCACCTAATAGTAATGCCGCTCCTTGTAGCAGATCGGACCACACAACTGCTTTTAATCCTCCATAAATTGTGTAAATACCGGCTAGGATACCAATTAACCAAATTCCCGTTTTCAGATTAGTTCCGAATATCGTTTGTAATCCTAATGCTCCAGAATAAAGTACTGCTGCAATAGCAACGCCAACATAAGCGACCATCATATAGATAGCCATTAATGTCCGTGCTTTTGAACCATAACGATGCTCTAAAAATTCGGGCATTGTATAAATTTTCAATTGTAAATAAAGCGGCAATAAAAACAGTGCTACAATAACCAAAGTAATTGCAGCAAGCCATTCATAACTAGCGATTGCCATTCCTTCAGAACCATACCCGGCACCGGCCATCCCAACAAAGTGCTCAGTTGAAATATTTGAAGCAATTAATGAAAAACCAATCAGCCACCAAGTTAAATTTCTTCCTGCTAAGAAATAATCTTCCGTATCCTTTTCGCGTCGTGACGCGTATAGAGACACTCCCACAATAATTGCTATAAATAATGCGAATGTTATCGCATCGATATATGATAAATTAATTTCTACTCCGTACTTTTAATTATTTGGTTTAATTTCAAACAAATATGTATTGCGAACTGAATATCCATACATACTGACATGATATGGAACCATAGCCTTTACGCCTCGGGACTTAGGTGTAGTATTTAAACCATCATCAAAGAATATTCTTTTTTTATCCATATAATTTTAAAATTACGATAACTTTTATAATAGTTTTACATTTTTATCAATGGAATATCCAAATATAATTATAAATGAAAGCAACGTTTTTGCATGGTAATACTATTAAATAAGATGACTGTCGATAAGTTAGTTAGTATTTATATAGTAATTCATGTTATCAAATAGGGACATTTTATACTGTTTATACAACCTGGGATTAGCTCAACCATAGTATAGGAATTCTGCTGATAAAAAATTTTGAGGATTAAATATTATTTGGGAATTTTACAATAGTATTTCTTCAAAATTAACTATCATAGGTTTTTGAAATACATTATTCAGGATAAAGATTAATTGAATTAATCTTTAATAATAGAAAATTACTTTCAACTCATTACAATCGGTTCCATTATTCCTTTAAAATAGACATGATAGGGATGGTCAGACAAGGATCAATTTTAGATATTTCAGAATTGTATTGTTAAAACAACTCAAATAAATGAAAAAACCACTGTTTTCTCGTCGAAAAAGTGGTTTTTTAAAGGAGCGGGATCGACGGGGCTCGAACCCGCGACCTCCGGCTTGACAGGCCGGCGTTCTAACCAAACTGAACTACGATCCCAAAAAATTATTTCTTAGAACGATATATAAGTGCGATTGGTATAGCAACTAAATATCCCAGAAAGAGCAATATCGGAGCAAGGGTAATGCTCTGAAAGCTGTCAACTTCACCCGTTGCCATAATAATATAACCAAACACTATAAGTAATAATCCTACTAAAAATATCAAGTAATTAATTTTTCTAAATGCCCATCCTTCAAATAAATGAACAACTTTTGATTGTTTTTTCTCGCTCATAGTGGCGTCAAAATTAATATATGTGATATGCTATACCAAACAATTTTAACGTAGATTCAAATGCAAATTAATTTAAATCACAAAAATTGACATTACCTTAAAATAGAATGTAATTTTGCGCCTCAAAAATGGTAATAAAATCCCCAAAACATAATATAGCACAAATAATTTCGCTAACTATAACTGGCATACTTATTTGTCTCATAGCGATAGGAACAATCTTATTATTTTGGCCGCAAAATGATCTAGATAATAAAATAAAAGTAAATATACCAAATGGCTCTACACTTGCTCAAATAACTGATTTATTGGTAGAAAAAAAAGTAGTGACAAATAAGAATATATTTATTACTGCAACAAAGCTGATGGGGCATAGCAATAAAATACCTGCTGGAATATTTGCATTAAAAAATGCAAAAAATAATTACAGAATTGTACAACAGTTAGTACAAGGTAATCCTGAAATGATTAGGATTACATTATTAGAAGGATGGACAATATCTCAGGTTACAAAAGCCATTTCCGAATCGATGAATTTGAGTTCGGAAATATTATCTTCCTTATGCTATGATGAACAATTCATCAATGAACTTGGAATAGATGCAAAATCTTTGGAAGGCTATTTATTCCCCGATACATATTTATTTTTAGAAAGCGAAAATGACCCGAAAGAAATATTAAAGCAAATTGTAGCAGAATTTGACGAAGTCTTTAACGATAATCTTAGTGAAAGCGCAAAACGTATTGGGTTATCTGTAAATGAAGTTTTAACATTAGCATCCATTATTGAAGGAGAGGCGATATTTGATAGTGAACGCACTATTATTTCTGGAGTATATCATAATCGGTTAAAAAAAAGAATGTTGTTACAAGCTGATCCAACAATTCAATATATAATTAAAGATGGACCACGCCGTTTAAGATTTTCTGATTTAAAAATTGACTCCCCGTACAATACATACTTATATAAAGGGCTTCCACCAGGACCTATCGGCAATCCCGGCAAAGCTTCTATTATGGCAGCGCTTAATCCTGATGATAACAACTATTTATTTTTTGTTGCCCGTGGTGATGGTTATCACACTTTCACGAGAACTATTGAAAAACATAGACAAGCCAAGGACGAGTTCCAAAAAGTGCGGCGGCTTGCTGCTCAAGGATAATTCACAATGTTGAGTCTAAAAAATTTAAATAGAACTCAGCGGTTGGCTGTGGAAGCAACAAAAGGTCCCGTGCTGATTTTTGCTGGTGCCGGAAGTGGTAAAACTCGTGTTTTAACACATAAAATTTATTACTTGATTCGTGAGGGATTGTATAATCCTGAAGATATTTTGGCAGTTACATTTACTAATAAAGCCGCCCAAGAGATGCAATCGAGAATTGGCAAATTGCTCAACAATTCAAAAAATTATATTTCTATTGGAACTTTTCATGCAATTTGCGCCCGTATTTTACGTGAGCATATACATCATTTAGGATACACAAACGATTTCGTGATATACGATAGGGCAGACCAACTCGATTTATTAAGAATCACATTAGATAAACTCAATATTTCTAAAACAACAATGACTCCCAAGGGTGTTGCCTCTCAAATTAGTTTGTTTAAAAATCAAATGATTCCACAGGTTGAAATAGAGCAAAAAGCTAAGACTGTCGCAGAAAAAAAAATAGCAGAATTGTATCCTGCCTATCAAAAAGGTCTTCGTGATAATAACGCTGTAGATTTCGATGATTTATTATTATTACCGCTTGAGTTGTTCGAAAAACATCCCAAAATATTATCTCTATATCAAAAAAAGTGGAAATATGTATTAGTTGATGAATATCAAGATACCAATCTACCACAATTTTTATTTGTGAGTAAATTAGCTGAAAAACATCAACAAATTTGTGTTGTTGGTGATGATGACCAATCCATTTATGGATGGCGCGGTGCAAATATCCGAAATATTTTGGACTTTGATAAGATATTCCCGAATAGTACTATTTTTACTTTAGAAAAAAATTATCGTTCAACACAGAAAATTTTAGATGCAGCAACAATTGTTGTAAAAAACAACGTTGATCGAACAGCAAAAGAATTATACTCGGTAAATGGTATAGGTGAAAAATTAGGATTTATCAGAACTATAGACGAGCTTGAAGAAGCTGATGCTGTTGTTTCTGCCTTGGAAAAAGAAATAAAATTAAATAAACGTACTTTTAGTGATTTTGCTGTTTTATACCGTGTAAATGCTCAATCTCGTGCTTTAGAAGATAGTTTTAGACGAATGGGAATTCCTTACAATATTATTGGCGGTATTCGGTTTTATGCACGCAAAGAAGTCAAGGATATGTTGGCTTACTTACGTTTAATTCTGAACTTGAAAGACACAGTTTCGCTAAGGCGTGTTGTAAATTTCCCGCCGAGGGGAATTGGAATAAAAACCGTGAATAAATGCGTCCAAAAAGCGGAAGAAACCGGCAAAGAACTATTGGAAATATTGGCTGATCCATCCGGGATGGACATACGCGGCAAGCAAGCAGATTCGCTGATGGCGTTTCATAAGATTATTATAAAATATCATGAATTAATTGACAAACTCGATGCACGGGAATTAATCGCTGCCTTAAGCGAGGAAGTTGGTATCTTAAATTATTTTAAAAATTCTGATGATCCTGAAGAAATGGAACGTTATCAGAATATCCGAGAATTATTCAATAGTGTGGATGCTTATATTGGCCGTAATCCTGAAGGTGGTTTAAAAGGATTCATAGAAGAGGTGTCACTGTTAACAGACATAGATTCATGGAACGATCAAGAAAATCGTGTAACGTTGATGACAATGCACAGCGCCAAAGGGTTAGAATTCCCAATAGTATTTATAACCGGTTTGGAGGATGGACTGTTCCCTTTATATCGTTCTTTAGATAGTCGCAAAGAATTAGAAGAAGAACGGCGTCTATTTTATGTTGGTTTAACGCGTGCAAAAGACCGAGTTTATCTTTTGTATGCAACTCACAGAAGACGCATGGGTGCTGAATATGATATTGGATTAATGTCGCGATTTTTACGAGAAATTCCGGAAGAATATCTCGAAGAGATACCGTTTTCATCGGCACTTACAAGGAAAGTAATGAAAACCAAGCCGGGTAAAATTGGAGTTAGTAAAACAAGAACTGTTACAGCTTTTGATGATTTCAAGATTGGTGACAGTGTTGAACATGCTATCTTTGGAGTTGGTGTTATTAAAGCACTCAGCGGAACGGGGGAAAATCAACGAGTAGGTGTTGTATTCAAAGACGGATTAAAGAAAAAGTTAATAGTAAAATACGCAAATCTTAAGAAAAATGGTGGATAAATATATAACAATCATCCAACTTTATTAAATCGTAATGGACATTTTTAATGTCCTTTTTTTATTTCTATTAATTTAAAAGATTTCATTATCTTTTTTTCTTGTAATCTCAGTTCACCGCTCCTTAATATTAATGAGACTTAATCTCAATAAAATAATAATTACAATGCAAGCACTCAAAGCGACTCTTCAAAAAGAAGGGTTAAGATATACCCGGCAAAGACAAGAAATATGGAATGAATTGCGCTCGTCCGATGAACATCGCGATGCGGAAGAGATATTTTTTACACTTCGTAAACGCGGATTGAATATATCGCGAGCAACGGTTTATAGAACTATTGATGTATTAGTAAAAAATAATTTGCTAGATAAACTCGATATTGGAGATGGACGGGCAAGATTTGAGTATAATGAGAAGTATTTTCATCATGACCATTTGGTATGTACGAGATGTGGTAAGATTTTCGAATTTCATAACGATAATATTGAAGAACTGCAAAACGAAATAGCAAAGCAAAAGAATTTTAAGATTTTACATCACAACCATCAACTGTTTGGAATTTGTGAGGACTGTCAATAGATGGATTCTATAGCGGATTTTAATCCCGGAGATATTGCCACAATTATCGGATTCACAGGCGGAATGGAATTACAAAGCCGCCTAGTTGAGATGGGTTTTGTGCCG
>JAHJCW010000158.1 GCA_018812885.1 bacterium
AATTAGAGGGAATTATGAAAATAGTAGAGGATGGTACTTTAAAAGGTACTTTTAAAGGATTTAAAAATAGAGATACAATATTCATATTCACTAATGGGTCAAAATGGCAACAGAATGAATACAAATACCATTATCACTATGCTTACAGACCACATGCAAAGGTGATTGAAAAACCAGGTTATTTTGTATTGGAAGTAGATGGAATGAACGACTCAGTAAATGTAAGTAAGATTAGGAAACAAACATTTGATAAAGTTTAATTGTTATTTCGCATAATTGATTTTTTACGAAATATTTTTAATTAATTGACATCATCCAGTATTATTTGATACATTATTATATTACCCAATCAATATTAAAAGGATATATACAATGAAAGCATGTTACTGTAGATTGATCTTAGCTCTCTTAGTTATTGTATTTGCTTGGTGGAATGTATCGTGGGCGGCAATTGCCCTAACGGTTATCGGTGCCATTTTAGCGATTATGGCTTTAAAATATGATACTTGTTGCTGTAAATCCAAATGCGAAGAGAAAAAAGAATAACAAAGCAGGATTAACTAATTTTTACAAGAGAACCTCCCAATTTTGGGAGGTTCTCTGTATTATAAAATATTCTTTACATAGATGTTTGTAACGGTGGCCGAGCCGGCAATACCAAGGATGACCTTACCGTTTTGATCACGTAAATTTGATAATGCCTCATCGCGCAAAGGTAATGATGAGATAAAATATTGGCTGTAACGATTATCAAGAATTGATACGGTAACTTGTGATAAACCGATAGGGAACATACCTTGCGGTAAATTAAAAATTGAGTAACCGGGCTGGTCTGATTCGCTTGGAGGGAAAAATGCGCTATGTGAAAAAGCTACGGAATCATTATTTATAACTTCCCTAAAAGTAAAATTACCAAGTGAAACATCATCATCGGTTAGAAATTGAACTAAATGATTTCCGTTGGAATTAAACAATAGAGTGTCAGCATCCCAAGTTGTACCATCCATGACCAATTCAGCAGGAGGATACGGTGTTGTAGCACCGGTAATGATATTGTTGTCCTTAGTAGTTATTTGAAATTCATACTCTTTACCAAATTTAATTTGAGTGTCTGCGTATTGCTCCAAAGGTTTATATCCACCGTAATTAAATATTTCTATTGTTTCAGAACCAATGCGATCTCCATGACGGAATTCTTCAATTGTACCAGCGTTTTCCTGCCATTCAAATTCTGCTACTAAATATCCGGATGATTGCTCAATTAATATAACCGATGTCATTGTTGAATCATGAATTAATGGTAAAATTTCCGTATAATCATCAACATGTGGTTCTCCTTTATCAGGGATACCATTACCTCGACCCTCTGTAGTGCCTCCGCCAGAAATAACACCAATATCGTCATTGAGCGGCTCGCCGTCATCCCACTGTCCGTTTCCATTCTCATCGGTATAACCGAGCCAATCCCCATTATCATCTAACCCATTGAATAATGATGTATCAGTTACTAGAATAGTTTTATCGACGCGGACGATAGAATTCATAAAGTCAGTTGGATTCAAGATTGCTTCGATACGCAATTCACTAGCGTATGAACTAAAATCATCGGAAAAATCGGCAATACTAAGCTCCTTAGTACAGCCACTAATTCCAATTAATAGTGATATAATCAGTATTTTACGCATTGCTTTCATTAAAATTTAAATTCCACTCCTAATGATGGGAAAAATGGGAACATACCAATTGCGGTAACTGAATCATTAGCTAAGTCCCAATCATATAATAAAGTATTAAAATGATTGGTAACATTGATAATTTGAAATTTGAAATTACCATCCCAGCCAAAAGGTGATATTTTATGTGCCCAACTCACGTCTAAGCGAAGATACATCGGGTACCGTGCCGAATTTTTTAAGCCGGTCAATTCAACCAAATTTCCATAAGGATTATTATAAGTATCACCGCCACCCTGCCCTGAACTTAAATTTTGCGTATAGGTATAACCGACGGTGGGGGTGTAGGGCCGGCCGCTGCTATTACTGATTGTAAATCCAAAATTATTTTTTTTGTTTAACGTGTAATTTGCGACAACATTTAAGGTATGCGGCTGATCGGATTGCGGTGCAAATATTTCGCCAAACTCCTCGGTAATTTTACCATCGCTATTAAAATCATATTGCTGACGATTGTAGATATAAGAATAACCAATCCAGCCGGATAGCTTACCGGTATTTTTACGTAACAAAAGCTCAATCCCATAAACGTCCCCGGTTCCCTCGATATAATCGTCATTTAAATCAACCGGATTATTATTAGGATTGTTCGTGAGCACATTATCATATGGCTTATAATAACCTTCTATACTTGCGAAATATCCTGTACCTAGCCATTGCTCAATGCCTAAAATATATTGCTGCATTGATTTAGCTTTATAATTTTCAGGAATCGGCTGCCAAAAATCAACGATATTTAAAATTGCATCATCATCATTTGTAGTGAATATAAATTGATTGTATTTACCCCAAGCGCCTTTTAAAGCCAAATTTTCATTTAATAAATATTTAAAACCCAAACGAGGTTCAAGATAATAATTGTCATGCAGTTCATATTTTGAAATC
The DNA here is from genome assembly GCA_018812885.1 of bacterium. Lineage (GTDB taxonomy): Bacteria > Fidelibacterota > Marinisomatia > Marinisomatales > JAHJCW01 > JAHJCW01. The sequence goes on from JAHJCW010000158.1 coordinate 2,619, forward strand.
CGTAACCCGGGTTGAAATGTTAATACAGGCGAAATTTGCCACTTATCTTGCAAATAAAAACTTAGGATATATGGTTTTTGATTTTGATTAAAGTAAGTAACATCATCCACACCAAACTTAAATTGCATACCTAATTGTTTGAACTCAAAACCGGCAGTAAGAGTGTGTTTATTAGAGATATACCAATCCAATTTTTCTTTCACAGTCCAATCATTTATTTCGTTAAAAACAATAATCCGACTAGTTTGCGTATTACCCGCTGAATCTTGTTCGGAAATACTTAAATTCACATCGAATTGAAAATTTGTATTAGCAACTGAAAAAGTTGATAGGAATTTTGAATTCGGCACAAAACGCCACTGCAGACTATTGGTGAAATTTCCCCAATCCCAATCAAAATTTACTTTATCATCGGAATCACCCAAGTTCATAAATAAAACATCGCGGCCGAGATAGGTAGAAAATGTCAACCGGTTTTTAGCTGAAATATTGTGAATCAGTTTACCTTGT
>JAHJCW010000014.1 GCA_018812885.1 bacterium
TATTTAATAATAAAAATCTATTTTTTGGAATGGAATACATTAAACTATTCGCCGGCCGTCGTTACGCCGCCCGGATGCCTAGAACCGGTCCATGGTATAATAAGGGTGGATACGAATATAGTAGCTTTAATGGTCGGCATTTCGCTGCGCATAGTGGACCAGATTCAGACGATTATTTTATATATTTTGGATGGATGAATAATGATTTTTTTATTTCGCCTTCTTTTGATTATGAAAGACATGGCGTTAAAGAACCAGCAATTCAACTTGATAATGGAGAAACACAATCATTTTTATTAAATCCATGGCCAGAAACCAAATTCGAGTTCCGGCTTGATTTTAGATTCAAATTAAAAAGTTATAAAATAAATTGTTACTTTGAAGAAGAAATCGTAAAAAATTTGGAGTTTAAAGATAAAGCAAGGACAGGAACAGTTATTTGGGTAGGAATTGATCGCACCCTTAGTACTGAAGAAATAAGAAAAATATTTCAAAATATTTTTCTTAAAAATGACTAATATGAGGCGTCTTTAATACATCGAAAACCTATCTCGCGACTCGTATTTTCCGGAAGATATCCGACTGCAGGTTCGTACCAAGCCATTAATTCATAAATTAATAGGGAACCCGAATCTGAATTATTTGGAGAACTGTTCCACGAACCGCCTTTAATAACTTTCCCTGAGGAGTCACGCCACCAAGAAGATGTCCATTCCCACACATTACCTGCCATATCATAACAACCATAAGGGCTATAACTATCAAATAAATCACTATCACCATTATAAAATCCAACCGGAGTTGTGTCATTATCATATACATCGCCACTATCTTTATAGTTTGCGTTATTTAGTAATAATGTATCTCCCCAGGGATATTGGTTTCCACTATTTGCTCTTGCAGCCTTTTCCCATTCTGCTGCAGTAGGCAGGCGCATTCCGTAAAATTTAGCAAACGCATTAGCTCCAAACCAAGTTACCTGAGTAACAGGATGATTACTATAAAATTCTTTTCTATTTTCAACATATCTCCATTTGATAAAATAAACATCAGGATAGTAGTAGCCAATTCTGGAATATGTGCTATTAAATTTAATATAAGGATAATATCCTGGTGGCCAAAATTGATCACCTTTGTATTCACCATAGACACCAAGAGAATCAATTACGATAAGCTTTAGTGAATCTGCTGCTTTTAGAAATTCCAAGTATTGTAAGTTTGTAACGGGATATTTCATCATCATATAGTCATATTCGACATATTTTATAACCCCTCTCTCCCCGGATGAATAAGCACCGGCCGGTATCTTTATTAATTCTATATCTTCCGGAATATTTGCCAGGGCCTGTTCGTCATCTAAAGTAATAGTTTTACAGCTGAATAATGAGATGCCTATGAATATTAATAAAATTGATGAACGCATTTTATTTGCCCTTGAAACATTTTACAATATCATCATATATATTTTTTAGTCCCCACAAATTATATTTTGCAAAAAGGACAGGAAGGAAACGAGGCATGACAATGAATATTGTATTTACCAGGATGAGGAGTGTAAGCAATAAAGTTAGCTCTATTTCATATGATAAAAACGCTAATATTGAATGCAAAATGGCACCGGCAATGATTATTAGTATAATATATCTATTTCTAAATTTTAGGTTTAATAATTGATGATGTAAGTGGGTTTTATCAGGATAAAATGGGTTTTTACCCTTAATAACACGAGTAACAACAACGAATGTCGTATCTGAGATAAGTATAAATGATACTATCAATGGAAATATTAGATCTAACGAATCTGATGTATTAGATTTAAAAATAATCGGGAAAGATGCAATTGCAAATCCAAGAAACATGGATCCGGCGTCCCCTAGAAACATTTTTGCAGGAGCCCTATTATACACTAAAAAGCCGATGATTGAAAATATTAATATAACCAAAAGAATCAATGGAAGGTTTTCTCCTAATCCATTGTAATAAATTGCATAGCTTGAAAAAAATACAATAGCCAAACTACCTGCGAGAAAATTTACACCATCAAAAAAATTAAAGGCATTTATGATAATTAATATCCACAGAAAAATAATAATATAATTTAAAAATTTGTGATCTGAATAAATAGACATAA
>JAHJCW010000159.1 GCA_018812885.1 bacterium
CGGCAATTGGAATTGGCACATTACTTGAAGATGGAATTGGCGACACAATCCGAGTATCTTTAACAGAAAAACCGGAAAATGAAATACCGGTGGCAAAGGCAATTGTAAATCGATATTTAAATCGATCAGATCATAATCCTATAAGTTCATTAGATTTACCTACTGTCAATCCATTCGAATTTAAACGTAGAAAATCCATAGTTTTAAATAATATTGGAGGAGAAAATCCTCCAAGAATTATCTCTGATTTTAGTAGACAAAAGAATATCAATCAGATTGATTTAAATTCAATTGGATATAAATATTTAAAAGATAAATGGCACATTTCTGACCAAACGTCAGACTATATTTTTGTTGGTAATCAATCAATAAATATTGAATTGCCAAGCGGATTAGCAGTTATTCAAAATGCTGAAGTTTGGCAGGATGCCAACAATTTATATCCACTATTTACATCAAACGAGTATTTTCAAACTAAGAGTAAAAAATCGAATATTTTGAATTTTGTATCAATTAATTCTACGGAAATAGATACGTATATTTTAAAAAAGATTAAAACTGATAATACATTAGTGTTGATCTTGGAAACTGATAATGAACATGGTATGGCGGAACAGCGCCGGTTCATTGTTGAGTTAATAAAAAAGAATATTTCTGTCCCTATTTTTATTAAACGGAATTATAGTCGATTGGATACAAAACAGTTGTTAATTGATAGTGCAATTGATATAGGAGCTTTACTAATTGACGGATTAATTGATGGAATGTGGTTGGAAAGTAATCAATCACCGCAATTTATAAATAAAACATCTTTTGGAATTCTGCAAGCCACCCGTTCACGAATTACAAAAACTGAATATATTTCGTGCCCTTCTTGCGGTAGAACACAATTTGATTTACCAGAAGTAACAGCGCAAATCCGTAAAGAAACAGAACAATTGAAGGGGGTAAAAATCGGGATTATGGGTTGTATCGTTAACGGTCCCGGGGAAATGGCAGATGCCGATTATGGATATGTAGGAACAGGAAGTGGCACAATTGCGCTATATAAAGGACAAAAAGTGATTCAGAAAAATATTTCTGCAAAAGATGCTGTAAAGGCTCTCATTAATCTTATTAAAGAACATGGAGATTGGGTGGACAAATGAAGACTGTTGTCATTTTCAGTTAATAATCTTTATATACTCTTTGGTAGTGGTTACAATATGAAATATTTAAAGAATTTATTATTTGCAACAGCAATAGCAGTTTCAGCTGTTTTGCCAGGGAAGTTGAATGCTCAAACACCAACATGGTATGATGCTTTTAACCCTAGAAATGAAGTTGTTGATGGATTTAATAGTTATGGAATCCCCGATTTAAATAATAATAAAAATCTGAAAGATGATTTAAATTTAATTCTAGGAGGTTCAGATCCTAAAGCAGATGTTGATGGGGATGACCATCCTGGAACAGCTCAAGATGTTCAAGTATATACAGAATATGTAAATGGAGATAGGGATTATCTCCCTGGAGAATATTGGAGATCTACACCTTCTGAAAAAGAGGGCTGGATTAGGAAAGTTTATCCTATTTCGGTTAGATTAAGTAATTATGAATTTATATCCCCCCTTGATCCAAGATCCCAAGACCAGAATACAAGATTTGACTCTGATAATGGGTCTCTTGCAGATTTTCTTAATCTTAATGGTTATAATCCTAATCGGGTTGATTTTAATTTAATCCATCCCAAATATAGCCTGACTTATAATGGATTATTTAATTTACCTGCATATATAGCTAGGGTTCATTCAGATGATGGCAATTTTAATCATGGAATTATTGCATTTTTCACTGGAACTAATTTAAATGATCCCAATGGGTGGATTTTTGGAGATGCTCAGGAAGGAAGAATTATTGAACCTGGTGTAGATTGGAGTATTCCTTTTAGTAGTAGGGTAGACATTTTAGGAGTTCATGATTTTGAATCTTCTTACAATTCTGGGGTAATAGATCTTCCGAAAACAACCGTTGCAGTATATATACATTTTGATTCCCAAGGAAATAGAGAAATAACTTACATGAATCCGGTTATGATTGAAGATCAAACAACTTTGGATATTAAAGATAATGAAAAAACAAATGTTTCAAACAAATTTTTGTTAAAACAAAATTTTCCA
>JAHJCW010000160.1 GCA_018812885.1 bacterium
CGATCTAATTATCACTTTATTTGAACTATTTATTATGCCGTATTATGTCCGTCATGGAAAGAGTAAGGAATTGATTGATGTTACGTCAATGGATATTAAATCTGCCATGATAATGCTTAAAACTTCCGGATTTAAAGTTGCAGTGACAGATACAATTTACACTAGCGAAATGAAGCCAAATATAGTTTTAAACCAGTATCCTGAACCGGGTTCTGTTGTAAAAAGGGGTAGAACAGTAAGATTGAAAATCTCGCAAGCGGATAAATTAGTGCTTGTGCCGAATATAATCGGGCAATCGCAGCGAAGTGCGGAATTATTGTTAAAAGAGGTTGGTTTGAAGATTGGCGCTATCTCAATGGAATATAATGTAACGTATCCGAACGGCGTTATTGTTAACCAAATTCCCGACAGTACTGAAACGTTACCTAAGGGATATAGTGTAAGAGTGATAATCAGCAAGGGACGCTCTCCTAATGATATACAAGTTCCTACTTTGTTTGGGTTAAGCAAAGAAGCTGCAGAATTAGAGCTGCAAAAAGCCGGTTTGAGGGTTGGTAAAATACATTATAAACAAAATGAAGATTTGATTCCATATACCGTTCTTGACCAATCAATCCAAGCAGGAACTATTTTAGAAGATTCTCAGAGTATTGATATAACAGTAAGTGTACTTGACTTACAAGATATATTCGATCAAATGATAGATCAATAGCGTTCTATGCGACAAGAAATTATTCGTAAAGTTATTCATTTAAGCTTTAGTGCATTCGTTCCGTTAGTATACCTGTTTTTAAATATTCCAAAAATTTGGATGGTTATAATGCTTGGTACTGCGACTGTCATAATTGTTATAATCGATTTAGGAAGAACTCATAATAAATGGTTATCAAAGACGTTTGGAATATTATTTAATGGAATGCTGAGGACACATGAGCTAGCCGGAAAATTAACAGGTGCAAGTTATGTTTTTATTGGGTCGTTTATTGCAGTAGTAATTTTTCCTAAAGAGATCGCTATATTAGCATTATTATTTACCGCAATTGGCGATACTGTTGCAGCTCTATATGGCAGAAAATTTGGCAAAATAAAAATTTGGAGTAAAACATTGGAAGGTTCTATAGTTGGTCTAATTGCTTGTTTAATAATAGGTTTGTTTTTCCCTGGTATTCCAAATATCATAAAATATAATGGAGCATTTGCGGCAATGTTCATTGAATTATTACCAATAAAAATAGATGATAATTTGCGAATACCGCTTTTTTCGGGAATTGTTATGTACGGTTTGTACATTTTATAAAAATGGTTGATCAACAAAGATCAAATGAATCCGAACGCGCTATATTAGTTGGAGTAGTTCAGGGGCAACTGGATGAGCATATTATCGATGAGCATCTCGATGAAATGGAATTGCTTGCCGATACTGCTGGCGCAAAAGTCGTAGGACGGGTTACACAACGCTTAAATAAAATTAATCCCGCCTATTTTGTTGGCAAAGGCAAAGCTGAACAGATTATAAATCAAGCTAAAGAATTGGGAGTTTCCCTCGTCATTTTTGATGAGGACTTAAGTCCGGCTCAAACTAAGAATTTCCAAGCGCTTAGTGAAGATGTTAAAATAGATGTTAAAGTAATTGACCGCAGTGCCTTGATTCTAGATATATTTCAAAAACATGCCAAAACCAAAGAGGCGAAAACTCAAGTAGAATTAGCACATTTGCAGTATTTGTTGCCGCGCCTTACACGTATGTGGACGCATTTAGAACGACAAATGGGAGGAATTGGAACTAGAGCAGGAGCAGGTGAGACACAGATCGAAGTTGACCGTCGATTAATCGGCATAAGGATTGCTAAACTGAAAAAAGAGTTGGTTAAAATTGAAAAGGAACGTGACACTCAGAGTCGTCGGCGAAAAGATCAGTTTAGAGTTGCATTAGTCGGTTATACAAATGCCGGTAAATCAACATTGATGAATGCCATAACCGGAGCTGACGTGTATATCCGCGACCAATTATTTGCTACACTTGATACAACTATACGTTCAACAGTGATAGGTGGCGAACAAGAGATATTATTAAGTGATACAGTCGGATTTATCCGCAAGCTTCCGCATCATTTGATCGCAAGTTTTAAAAGCACCTTACAAGAAGTATTAGAAGCGGATTTGATATTGTTAGTATTGGATGCATCATCTCCGCAAGTAATAGAACATTTAGATACTATCAACGAAGTATTAACCGATCTTGGAGCCGATAAGAATGCATCACTAATCGTTTTAAACAAAATTGACATCATTGACGAGGATGGCAGGATAGCTTATTTAAAACGAAATTTCCCTGATGGTATATTAATTTCAGCAAAAAATCATTTACGAATTGATAATTTGCTTGAATCAATTAAGAATATTATTGACCAAGGATTCACTACAGCCGATGTCCATTTTTCTTTTAACCAGGCAAAGGAAATTACTGAAGCGCAAAATGGTGTAACTGTATTAGAACGCGAGTATGATGAAAATGGTGTACATTTAAAAATCCGTGGACCGGTTAAACGGATCAATCAAATTTTAAATTTAGTCTAAAAATATAATACCCCCTCTGTCTAATGACATCTCCCCCTAACTTAGGGGGAGAATTAAAGTGGGGGTAATAAAAATTCCGTACCAGGCGTTTTTTAGGACCGTTTATGATTAACGGTGGACGCCTCCCGATTACAGCAAACTTCCCTGACGAGAGGGCATGTTTTTTGTGAGCGAAGTAAAGCTTCCAATTTTTATTACTTGTAGATCCTAAAAAAACTAATCCTGATACGGAAATTGTCAAAAAGCTAAAGCAAAATTTATGTCAAATATTTCAGGAATCAAATAAATATAGTTTGTCATTCCCGATTTAGTCGGGAATCTACATTAAATATAATGGATACCCGCCTATGCGGGTATGACACTGGCCTGTATCTTTCAGAGCATAACGAAGAATCCATATATATTATAATTGGATTATCGAATCACCCCACTTTGTCTCCCCTCGAGGGGAAACTCCGTTGAGCGGGGGGTAATCCACATTGATTATTATGGATCACGCACTGAATGCGGGATGACAACATTATTTCATTAATACTTGTACTTCGTAGTTTTAACGAAGAAGTAACATTTTCCGCGTAGCAATTACATCGGAATTACTTTGTAATTGGTAAAAATAAATACCGGAAGGATAACCGGTAGCATTCCATTCAACCGAGTAAGAACCGCTTGTATTTACATTATCTACGAGAGTTGTGATTTCTTTACCGGTAATATCATAAACCAGCAATTGTAGAGACGTTGCATGCAACGTCTCTACTACATTATTGTCCCCCTTGGAAGGGGGATTTAGAGGGATGTCAAATTGAATTGTTGTGTTAGAATTGAAGGGGTTGGGATAGTTCTGAGCTAAATAAAAACCAACAGGAATACTAGTGTTTTCATCTTCAACTCCTACTGTTGGTTTTGTTGTTAAGAGATTTGGACTAAATACATCTACTGAAGAAGCACCATTACTATCAATTTTGAAAGTAATTAATTGTGTTGAATTTTCTACTGTTACTGGACTTCCTAAAAAGGTGCTAGGCATATCATCCCCCCAAGCAAGTTCTCCTCCGAAATTTTCAAGTTTATAGATACTAATTCTACTATTAAAAGGGATACTTCCTGTCCAATCACCTGGATTTACTAAAATATTTCCCTGAGGTTCGTACCATATCCAATCATTAAATTCTAAAGGGTTATTCCCTATTAACAAAGCATTCATTCCATGGGCCCCTAAAGCATTTCCATTGTCATCAAATCTTACCCTACTCACAAAACAAACAGGTATGTTTGATCTTCCATTTAATTCTAAACTTTCATTATATTTATCCATAATTTGTTTTCTTGTTCCTCCTGCAAGGTCTGTAATATTTTTATTATATCCTTGCATTCTTATGCAAAATTCTGTTGCATAATTTCCAGAAACATATCTTGTGTTTTCATCTCCATCAAGATAATATTTCTGGTCTACTGTGTAAATATTTGCCATTTTTGTAAACCAAGAAAGTTTTTCATCTCTGCTTAAAAAATTCCA
>JAHJCW010000161.1 GCA_018812885.1 bacterium
ATCATCCGGGTAATCATTTATAATAATTTTAAATTGACTAATAGCCTTATCAGGTTGTTCCTTTACCAAATAGGAATCGGCATTTTTCAATAATAGTTCCACTATAAATTTACTGTGCGGATTTCGTTTCACAAAATTCTCAACTACCGAATTTGCAGCATCAGTTTTGCCGATGATCAAATAGGAATCTTGAACACCAATTACAGCATCACCAATAACGGGACTATTCGGAAAATATGAAATGATATAATTATAATTTTTTATCGCGTTCTCATAATTTTGCAAATTGTAATAGGCATTCCCGATATCAATATAAGCATTATCCAGATGGTTACTATTGGGATAATTATTTATCAAATTTTGATACAAGACAATAGCATTTTCAGGTTTATTCAACTGTCTCAAATATAAGGATGCTACCTCGAACATCGCATCATCGGCATATTCGCTTGCAGGATAATTTTTATATATTGATTCAAATTCATCAATCGCATTGTTATGACGATCCAAATTTGATAAAGTGCGAGCGATTTGATATGATGTTCTTGTTTTCATTGCGTCATTCGCTTGATCGTGTTTGAGAATTTGTTGGACTGATTTATATGATGATAGTGCGTTTTTAAAATCCTTTAAAATAAAATAGCAATTTCCTTGTTGGTATGTTGCATCAATTCTATGCGGGCTATCTGGATATTGATTAAGCACAGCAGTAAAATCTTTTCGAGCATCATCATAATTTTTTTGCGAATAACGTGCATATGCACGAGCATAGATTGCATCCATTCGTTTAGTAGAAGTACCATGATTTAGTAATAACTGTGTAAAAGTAGCTTCGGCTGTGCTGAATTCCTGATCTTCGTACTGGCATTCTCCTAACCAGTAAATGGCCAAATCAACTAATTCGTGTTGAGGATTAGCATTAATAAAATTTTGAAAAGTTATTTTAGCGTCATTTCGGTTGCCCGATTTATACTGGCTCCAACCAAGTCGATATTGACTTTCTGCAGCAAGCTCCGGATTTGAAGAATTAGATATCATTTTTGCGTAAACCGCCTCTGCATCGCTATAGCGCTCTAACTCTAATAAACACTCACCGGACATTTTGAGGGCTTGATCAAAAACATCACTAGTAGGGTAGGACTTGGTAACTGTAGCAAAATTTTGATAGGCAGTTTGATAGTTTTCTCTATCAAAATTTCCAAGGCCGAGTTCATAATATGCATTATCAGCAAATTGGCTCTTAGGTGCTACCGCAGTTAATTCTTCTAGGGTTATATCACCACGTTCAGGATGTCCTGAATTTTTCAAAGATATTCCTAAAAGATATTTGGACTGATTCTGTAATTCCCCGGAATCAGTGCTTTGAACTAAGTTATCATAAATAACTACAGCGTCAGCGTATCTTTTTCTTTTAGATAAATCCAACCTAGACCGATTTGTGCTTCATTGACAAATTCGCTTTGTGGAAAATTTGAAATTACTGTTTGAAATTCACTAATCGCTTGCTTTAAGCGATCAGTTTCGTAAAACGAATCTCCAAGAAAATAATGACCTGAAGATTGATACTGTTCACTTACAACTGATATATCGATTGCAGAAAGAATTTCAATTGTAGATTGATAATCATGATTTCTCCAATAGGATTCGCCTAGCTTGAATTTGGCATCTGAAATTAAATCGCTCTCAGGAAATGTATTGATTAAGGATTGAAATGCAGAAATCGCATTCGGATAATTTTGATTGAGTAAATTGGACCAGCCTATTGAATAAAAAGCATAATCCTTTAAATCATCTTCATTAGAATTAATAACTTGTGAGTAGAAATGAGTAGCTTTTTCATAATCAGGTATTTCAAAATAACTTTCTCCCGCCCAATAGTTTGCCCGGTTTAGTAACTCACTTTTTGGAAAATCAGTAGCAATTTTGGCAAATTGTTCAGCAGCGCGAACGAAATTATTTTCTTCGTAAAAACTTTCTCCGATTAGGAAAACTGCATCATCAATCAGAGTGCTGAACGGAAACTGCACCTTAAATTCTTTTAAAATATTACGTACTTCCGGATATTTTTTAAGATAAAATTGACTTTTACCTAATAAATAATAAGCAGATTCACGCCATTCACTCGATGGATATTTATACAAAAAGTCTTGCAAACGCAGTTCGGTAGACTGATAAAGTCCATCTTCAAACAACCCTAATGCTATGAGGTAATCATTACGCTCATTATTGGAAACACCTTGCGCAAGACTGCACGTCATTGTGAAAAATGTTACTGTAAAAATAGATAACAGATATTTATTGAACTTCA
>JAHJCW010000162.1 GCA_018812885.1 bacterium
AATAAGAATCTTTTCCATTAATAAAAGGATTGTCCACTGCCGATTTTAAGTTGCCGTGATTGCCAGTAATATAGGGTGTCAATTCTAATCTTTTAGGAGGTTGGATATTCTTAATACCCCTTAATGTTGCAAAGTGGGACGCCAGTCCTGACTCATCGCGTGCGATGTAGGTAAAGAAATCCATTTCTTTTCTGCGGTGAATCTGTCTTATAAGTCCAATTCCCATAATATTTTCAGGGGCCTTGTTAAATCTTAATTGCGAAAATGGAATTTTTATTTCGGTGCTCCATCCTTTTTCTGTTATTTTGCTCTGACTATCCCAAATACCATCCCATGAATCTTCAGTATTATTATCATTAGATATAGTCCCATCTGATATAGAACCAACAGGGTTAGTGCTAAACCAAAATCCGGAACGTTGATCATAATATGAATCTAATCCTATGTATAGCATATCTGATGCCTCTCCGCCATCCCGTCTAGTCATTCGGGCAATAATGGAATCAGGATTGCTATCATACATAATTGCACCAATATATAGGGCATTGTCGTCATAGCCTACCCAAAATTCTGTATCTTCACTCCCTGGAATTCCATTATTCGGTTCGTACTGGACAAATGAATCATTGGCTTTAGTTGAATAAAGTGCTTCGTCTAATAATCCATCAATATTTAATGGTTCTTCTAATCTTATTGCTGTTACTTCTCTGTTTCGATAGTCTTCGGGGTTAAATACTTCGGTTTGAGCCTGTACAAAAAATGTAATAAAAATTATTAATAAAAGTTTACGCATTTTTTCCTCAATAAAATGTTGTAAATAAATCTTTGACAAAAGTCATAGGAAAAGGTTGTCCTGTTATTTGTACAAGAAAATGGGGATACTATTTTAAAATATTTTAGATATTAGTGTGTGTATATGACGATATAAGATGCTATATATAATTAATAGAAATGGAATTGTAATTGCTATAAAGAGGAAAGGGCTTTTTCTGATCTCTTCTGCGTATGGATTATCTTTTTGTTTTATAGTGTACCAGTTCTTAAATATTAAAAAACTCAGATTGGCTAAATAAGCAGACATTCCTAAAACAATTGATAAAGAGAAAAATTCAACAAAACCTAAAGAGTTTAACCAATGGCCAAATTTCATAATTTCTCCTTTTTATAAATATGCGGCTCCAAAAACACCCGCTGAATCACCCAACTTATTCTTTAGGATTGGTGTATCAACTTCATTGCTGAAAACATTTTCATATACTGCTTTAATTCCTTCATCGTATAAAAAGGGAATATTTGATACACCGCCACCCAACACAATTGCATCAGGATCTAAAATATCAATTACATTTGCTAAAGCTATTCCAAAATTACGAATCAATTCTTGTTTCCATTTTAAGTATAATTTTGCTTTATCTTTTGATAACTGTGCCGCCGCGGCGATGATATTCTGCAAAGGTTTAGTTTCGCCTGTTAATTTTGTCCAGCGTTTTTCCAAGGAGGGACCACTGATATAAGTTTCCACACAGCCCATTCTACCACAGTAGCATTGATTACCATCAGGATATAAAGTATGGTGACCCCATTCACCGGCAATGGATATTCGTCCCTGATGAACTTTTCCATTTATAACAATCCCTCCGCCAACACCGGTACCGATAATTACGCCAAATACAACATTATAGTTTTTCGCTGCGCCTAATATCGCTTCAGCGATGGCGAAACAATTTGCATCATTATCCATCTTTATCTTGCAATCAATTTCTGACTCGATATCTTCTTTAAATGATTTCCCAATTAAACAAACCGTATTACTATTCTTAATTTTCCCGGTAAATGGAGATATTGCTCCAGGTGTACATATGCCAATAATTGAATCCTTTTTGGATAGTTCTTTTAAATACTGAATCATCTCTACTATTTTGCTGACTATGTATTCGTAACCATTATCTCTATTCGTGGAGATCCGTTTACGCTCTAATATATTTCCGGATTCATCAAGTAAAATCCCTTCGATTTTTGTACCGCCTAAATCTATGCCGATTCGATTCATACTATTTCCTCAATACATTGTTTAAATTCTGATAATATCATCGCGGTTGCGCCCCACACTTTGTTTTTACCAAATTTAAAAAATGGTACATCAACTTGTGTTCCCCTAATTGTCCATAATTCTGTCATGGCATTAATTGGGCTCAACAATTCAGATATTGATGCGGTAAAAACATTATTTACTTCATTAGGATGCGGTGTAATAGTAGGTCTTTGTCGTACATATCCAACAAATGGATGAATCAAATAACCTGTTACTTTTACAAATAGTGGAGTGAGTTCATAAACAATATCGATTTTATCCACGGGAACACCAATTTCTTCTTCCGTTTCTCTCAGGGCTGTTTCATGCAAATGCTCACCAGTTTCCCAAGATCCGCCCGGCAAAGATATTTGTCCTTTATGGTGTTGTACATCATTAGTACGTTCTGTAAGAATAAAATAAATATCATTTTTAAAAGGATA
>JAHJCW010000163.1 GCA_018812885.1 bacterium
ATAATGGCTTATTAATGATCTTATTCTTATCATATATTTATGTCAAATTATTGATTTTTAGCCATTCATTTGGTATTCGTATTACAGTCTCATTTAAGTGTTTGTCGTTATACCAGTATTGGGGTGTGATAATTATTTTTTCAGGATTCATATTTAACCAGGCTGCCCACCAACTAAATGTACTATTTGCTGTAATTTGATGTTTGCACTGACTCATTAAAAATAGATGTTCATAACTTGGTCCATTATTATCAATAAAAGTTGTGTTCGCATTAAAATCGAGGTTATTCTTGACCCATGTCCTATCATCAGAAAATATAAAATAATGTAAATTGTTAATTTTATTCCGAAGATGCTCTATACCCTTATAATAATAATTATTTGAACAAGAGGCATGCACATCACGCGACTTTGGTTTACTTTGATAATCACCCCGTCTAAAGTGGATTGCTACCGAATTTGTTGTATTAATGGATTTGAGGTAGGTTTGATTATTTGCTGAAAGGGGATGTTTTAGAATTAAATCATTATATATTAGATTTTTATATTCCTCAATTATATCATTATTTTGCCAATAACCGGTTAAATATACATGAGGATATTTCCGAATAGATTCCAAAGAAAAATTATTATGATTTATTGTTGTATATGAAAAATTATTCAGTGGACCATCGAGGAGGAATTTATAAAATTTAGAATTATTAGATCTTATTTCTAATCTTTTAATCCAATTCAAATGGATTTTATTAATTGCTCTGGACTGTATATTAAAATAATTCAGCAAGAAATATCTGATTGTAGTGGCGTTTGGATTAGAGTGATCTTCTATAGATTTAATGTAGTCATACCAAGAATTATCAAGGAATAATTTTCTATTTAATTTTACCGAAATTGCACGAGCTGTTGCATATTGAAATAATTGATTTCCCAATCCGGCACTAATTCGTGTAATTATCATAGATGATTGATAATATTATTCTGGGAAATGTTCAGTTTTTAATCTGTCCCAAGAGTACTTTTTCATATTCTAATGATATATGATCCCAAGTAAATTTCTTCTCCCAATTTTTTCTCCCATTTTTGCCTAATTTTTTTAACAACGCTTCATTTCTTAATAATGATGATATTTTATCCGCTAATACTTGTGGATTAACTGTAGTTCTTCCATTTTTATCGGATGGGGCAGGGCAAATTACTCCTCCTTGAGTCCATTCAGCTATTTCGGTTGCATTTCCAACTGGTACGGAAATGAATGGTAGGCCCGCTGCGGTAGATTCATATAAAACTAAAGGCGAATATTCAATATTAGATGCAAATACAAATAGATCTGAATTCAAAAAACATTGAATTAAATCTTCTCTTTTTAAATTGGTGATCATAATTCTTTTATCAGAATTGTCGCTATTCACTTCTTTAGCTACATCAGTCCAGTCTTTATTTCTTTTGATGTTCTTGAGGCCAACATGAATTAGAATATCATTATAAATTCGTTTTAGCATTGACCGAGGCCCCATTTTTAGATATTCTTTAGCCAAACGAGTTTTAGTCAATTTGGCTCGTTTATCAGGTAAATTTCCATTTAAAATTAATGTGGCTGGTTTATCAAATTCTGCTAATTGAAAAGCTGAGGCTACTTCAAAATGACCCTTACCTCCTGTGAAAGTTCCAACTGTCAATAAAAGAATTTCATTTTTCCCAATTCCAAATCTGTCTCGAAATGATGAATCACGTATAACTGAAAATTCTATTTCACTCGCTCCGTTGGGAATAACAGAAAAATTATTAATATTATGTTCTCTTACAAAGTTTATATCTCTGTAGTTATCAGCATAGAAAATAAGATGGTTAAATTGTCTTAAGGCATCGGGCATTTTCTCATAATATGATTTATAATATGGATAATAAAGACCGGAGAATCCACACGGAATAAATACTTTTCGTTTTTTAATTTTACCTAAATCGTTCATTAATGCATCAAAAGTCCAACTTTGTGCAGCCTTCATAAGTAAAACATCATAGTTTTCTGAAAGAACATAATCACAATATTTTTGAACTTCGCCAGTCAAACCTCTATTATAGTTCCCTGATACATCGAATTCCTGAATAGCAACTCCATTAATGGAGGTTGATTCCCTTTCCTTAAGTTTTGACGTGGCTATTGTGATTTGATGCCCACGCTTTGCAAGTCGTTCAGCTATTTGCTGTATAACAATTTGAACACCACCAACGCTTGGATAATATGAATCTGAGCAGATTAATATTTTCATAGATGGGTAAGAATTATCAATTCTTAATAATTTGCCACTTTCCAGTTTCGTGAATAATGGATCTTAAGGGCACTTTTGAATGCCCTCGGTTAACGACTTCAAAGCTAATTGTACTTTCAACATGATCTTCTAATAAATCCAAATGGTTACCGAGCCAAACATCAACCGAATATCTGCCTTGAATGATATTCAATCTCGGTATTGTCATCCTAACGGTTATAGTTGAGCCAAGATTTTTTGTTATAATATTTCCATCCTGACTTCTTATATGATAAACTAAAGCACCTTGCTGATTAAAAATTAAAAAACTAACTGCAAACCCATTATCATTCACATTTGTTATGTCCAATTCAATATTTATAGGATCATTAATCTCGTAAGTTGAACAAATCTCATCATTTTTATCAAGAATTCTAATAGCTTTTGCACGCAATTTACCGGGAGATTTTCGAGATCGGAAGTTGTCAGTCAAGTCGGATTCTCCGGTCTTCATCATTTCTGGTTGTAAGTAATGCTTAATAACATCAGAAGTATCACCATCAATAGCAACTTTACCATCCTCAAGTAAAATCGTTCTATCACATAAATCTTGTATCGTATGCATATTATGGCTAACAAATAAAACAGTACGACCTGATTTTGCGGTTTCGCTCATTTTACCAAGACATTTTTTTTGAAAGGCCGCATCGCCTACTGCGAGAACTTCATCAACTATTAAAATTTCGGGATTTAAATGCGCTGCTACAGCAAAAGCTAATCTAACATACATTCCGGATGAATATCGTTTTACAGGAGTATCAAGAAATTTGCCAATTTCTGAAAACTCAACTATCTCATCAAAGTTTTCCTTGATCTCATTTTTTGTCATCCCTAAAATGGTACCATTCAAATATATATTTTCACGACCGGATAATTCTCTATGAAATCCTGTACCGATTTCCAACAAACTAGCCACACGACCATATACACTTGCCTGACCGTCTGTAGGTTCAACAATTCGAGATAATATTTTTAATAATGTGCTTTTCCCGGCACCATTCCTACCAATAATTCCAACAATTTCACCTTTTTTCACATTAAAAGAAATATCTTTAAGTGCCCATATTATATCTTGTCCATCTTCACCATTAAATTTGCTAAGTTTTTGCACTCTACGAAAATTAGAAATAGGAGATTTAACCCAAGAAAATATACTTGCAATAAGACTATCATGTATTACATCCTGTACACCGATTCGATAGCGTTTACTAAGATTATCAACTTTTATTATTGTATCATTCATCGAGTTATGCTACATCTGCAAAAATGCGCTCTTTCCTTTTAAAATAATAAGCTCCCGAAATCAGCATCACAAATGCCGAAATTGCACCCATTCCAATTATATCCCATGGCATCGCATTTTGACCCAGCAACGCAGCACGGAATCCTTCAATTACTCCGTACATTGGATATATTGCTAAGTAAATTCTGTAAGATTCAGGTAACCATGAAATTGGATATATTACAGGAGCTGCATACATTAATATTTGGACTAAAAATTGTACACCATGTGTAACATCCCTGTATTGAATTGCAAGAGCCGACAACCATATACCCAAGCCGGCTGTGAACAAAATCATTAATAATATTAAGATTGGTAAATATAGGATTGTAAATGAAATTGCAAATCCATATTTAAGCATTAAAATAAAAACGATGCTTAATGCTATTGCAAAGTCTACTAATATTGCAATGCATGGAACAATTGGTAGGATGAGTCTTGGAAAATAAACTTTTGTATATATACCAACTCCCGTAATAAGACTTCCAGTAGATTTAGTTAACGATGTTGAAAAATATTCCCAAGGAACAAGTCCTGCGTACACAAATAACGGATAAGGTATTCCATCGCTTGGAATTTTAGCAAGACCACCAAATACGACGCTAAAAATTACCATTTTAATAAACGGTCTTAGAATTGCCCATGAAAAACCAAGCACTGTTTGTTTATATAATGATGTTACATCCCTAAGAACTAAAAAATATATCAGATCTTTATATTCTTTAAGTTCCTTCCAATTAATTATTTGCCAACCGGTTTTTGGCTTAATTATTATTTCGCGTGTAAGTGAGGATGATTTACTTTTCATTTATAATTCTCTAAGAACCATTTATATGATTTTTCAATACCTTCTCTAAGAGATGTTTTTTCATGCCAACCAAACTCATTCAATCGGGTTACATCCAATAATTTTTTATATACGCCGTCAGGTTTTGATTTGTCATAAATAATTGTGCCTTTAAACTGTACAATTTCTGCAACCAGATTTGCTAATTCTGAAATCAATAAATCTTTTCCGGTACCAATATTGATGTGAGAAATACTGCTATTATAAATATCTTTAGCATTTATTGAAAATAAAAGTTCTACACAGGCATTTGCCATATCCTCAACATATAAAAATTCACGATAAACTTTTCCAGTACCCCAAACTGTAACAGTTGGAGAATTTTGAGTTTTCGCTTCATGAAATTTTCGTATTAGTGCCGGTAAAACGTGGGATGTCTGCAAATTAAAATTATCATGGGGGCCATATAGATTAGTAGGCATTACAGAGAAAAAATTATCGCCGTATTGGCGATAGTAGTTTTCACACAATTTAATACCAGTTATTTTAGCAATGGCGTAGGGCTCATTAGTTGGTTCTAATGTATTTGTAAGCAGATATTCTTCTTTAAGAGGTTGTGGGGCATTCTTTGGATAAATGCACGAAGAACCGAGAAATAGTAATTTTTCTACGCCAATTTGATGAGCAGAATTAATGATATTTGCCTCGATCATTAAATTATCGTATAAAAACTCAGCTCTATAAGTATTATTTGCAACAATACCACCTACCTTTGCTGCAGCTACGATTACTATGTCAGGTTTTTCGCTTACAAAAAATTCCTCCACATTTTGCTGGCGACGTAAATCAAGTTCAGAAAGTGCACGGGTTATAATGTTTTTATATCCCTTGGAATGAAGTTCATGCATAATAGCAGAACCAACCATACCGTCGTGACCAGCTAAATATATTTTTGAATCAGAATTCATAGAGATTTATTATGAGATGATAAAATTTATAAGTTGTTGATTAAAAACCGCGCTTCTGAACTTTATCCCAATCAGCTTTTGCCATCATCTTGGCTAATTCTTCGAATTTTACTTTTGGTTTCCATCCGAATGTTTTTTGTGCTTTAGTAGCGTCGCCAATTAGCAAATCGACTTCAGTAGGTCTAAAATAACGTGGATTTACCGCTACCAGTGTTTTTCCTGTTTTTTTTTCGATCCCCCTTTCATTAACACCATTCCCCTGCCATTCTAAATCCATATCAAGTTCTTTAAACGTAATATCGGCAAATTCACGAATGGTATGTGTTTCACCGGTTGCAAGAATAAAATCATCTGCCTTGTCTAATTGCATCATTTTCCACATTCCTTCTACATACTCTGGTGCATAGCCCCAATCTCTTTTTGAGTTAAGATTACCCAATGTAACATTGTTTTGAATACCAAACTTAATGCGTGCAGCGGCTTGAGTGATTTTGCGTGTAACAAAAGTACCACCCCTTCGGGGAGATTCATGATTAAATAATATTCCATTAGATGCAAACAGATTATACGCTTCGCGGTAATTGATAATTATCCAATAACCGTATAGTTTGGCGACACCATATGGTGAGCGGGGATAGAATGGTGTAGCTTCTGATTGAGGAACTTCCTGAACCTTGCCATATAACTCACTTGTTGATGCTTGATAGAATTTTGATGGCATTCCTGTTTCTTTAATGGCATCTAAAAATCGTAGTGTACCCATTGCATCAACTTCAGCAGTGTATTCTGGAATTTCAAAAGAAACTTGAACATGACTTTGTGCACCAAGATTGTATATTTCGTTAGGTTCAATCTTCTCAAGCAGACGATTGAGATTACTAGAATCAGTTAGGTCGCCGTAATGTAAAAAAAGCGATTGATCCATTATTTTAGGATCATTATACAAATGATCAATTCGACCAGTATTAAATGAACTGCTCCTTCTCAGCATTCCATGGACTTTGTAGTTTTTTGCTAATAACAATTCGGCTAAATATGAGCCATCTTGACCAGTAATACCAGTAATTAGTGCTTTTTTTCGGTCCGACATATTATTTATTTTTATTCCTTAGCCACTTTGAAGTAAAGATTCTTTTTAGTGATTCAAGAGCATGTATTTTGGCTTTTCGTAATTTTGCCGCTTCCATTTCATTCCTGTTGGTAAAATATTCAATAATAAACGACAGCCCAATTGCAAGGAAAAATCCAACAATACCCCCAATGATATATGTGGAAAGTTTTTTGGGATTACTTTCTCTAAGTGGTAAGGACGGATAATCCAAAATTTGCACAAATGAACTTTTTTGCACTTCTTCTATTTTGGCTAATTCAAGCTGTTGCTTAAGGGTTAAGAATATTCCTTTCTGTATTTCTACGTCTCTTTGTAGGCGTTCTTGAGTTAATAATAAACTGGGACTATTGTCAATATTTCGATTCCTCTCTCTAAAATATTTTAATAATTCTTCATTAGATTCTAATTCTATTTTGGCTAATGTTATTTTCTTATCTATATAGTCAATCGTTTCATTTACAGTTTGCTTTTTAAATTTTCGCTGTAGTTTATCAAGTTCAACAATTAACGTATCAGCAAAATCCTTAGAAAATTGTGGTTCATCCGTAATGACCTCTATGATGAAAAAACCCATCTGCATACTAAATCTTACCATTTTAGAAACTCTATTAGCTGCAGATATTTTTAAAGCATCAATATTCTCGGGTACGGGATTATCACCATATGTGAAAATGGCGATCAGCGGCAATTTTTTCTCATATTTCTCAGTATAGAATTCTTTATCTAACATAATTTCACCGAATGTTCTACTACTAACAATGTCAGGGTATAGGGAAGAGGATGATATATCAAACCCGGCAGTTCCTTGCGTGGATAAACCAAACTGACTAGCGAGTTTGCTAAGATCAGTTCTACCTCCACCTTCGCCAAAAACGTACATTTTTGTTGTGGATATATATTCAGGGATGTATGTTTTATTTACATGAATTATAGTAAAAAGAACTGCAAGAATTGTCAGTACAAAGATGAGATTAAGATGTTTAGCAATTACCAAAATAATATCAGCTAATGAACTTTTTGGATTATTGTAATCGGTTTTATTTTTTTCAGACATAATATTTATTTAGTTCTATCGTATAGTAAGTATAAAGTTACAATTGATGTTGCAGCCGAGGCGGTTGCGGACAAGAATTGTATTGTGTTAAATGGTGGTTTTATTTTTGTTTTATAAACATAGATAGTTGAGCCATCTAGCACTGGTGGGGATAAAGATATAAGGGATAATAGATAACTCTTTTTTAAACGTACATCACCGTTTGCATAATTTACGACGATACGTTTGTTATCTGCCTCATTGGTGAATCCACCTGCGCGCTCAATATAATACGACAATTTTTTCCCTTTAACATATTGCACTACTCCTTGTCGCTGTACTTGCCCGTATATTTTTACAACACCGGGAGCTTCGGGCACATACACACTATCGCCCTCCGCGACAAATATATCAGAACCACGTAGTACAACCTGAACAGAATCACGATACATTTGTAACCCATCGACATAAGCATTATTAGAAAAACCGCCGGCTCTGGTTATTATGTCACCTAATGATTCTTCTTTTTTCTGAATTATATATTTGCCCGGTACATTGACTTGACCGCTTATTGTAATATATTTTGGGTTGGAATACATACTATTTTCACGCACTAGTACTATGTCTCTATTGTTTAATAAAATATTTTGATCAAATTGTCCTTCTATCAATTTATCAAGATCAATAGGTATACGTTCGGGATAAATACTGTTTGAGACTTGCCTTATGATTCCAGCTTCTTGTGTATACATTGATTCACGGAATGTTTTATCATCAAGACCGCCGGCAATTTTAAATAAATCTAATACATGCATCGAATCTTGATAGGCGTAGACACCCGGTGTTTTAACACGACCAAGGATAGATACTTCACGCGTGACCTCGGGAACTGATAATACTCGGATCTTTATTAAATCAGAGGCAGATTCATTAGCTGCGTTTTGATAATCGACATAAGAAACGTTATATGCATAATCCTCACTTGTTCTTTGCTCACGCGGCAGTAATTTATATATTTCTATACGTGGTTGCGCTTTTTGTGTCAGTCCACCTGCATGATGTATTAATTCTGCGATAGATTCACCGGTTTTTGTTTCATATATTCCCGGACGGTTTACTTCACCTACTATTTCAGAAGTTGATTGCCGTACTGGTACAAAAATAACATCACCATTGATAAGTCTAATATTTTTTGAAGTTTTGCCTTCTACTAAAAATTCATAAAAATCAAATTCTGTAACAATTTCTCCATCCCTAATGACTTGAATATTTCTTAAACTTCCCACGGTATCTACACCACCGACTTGCAATAAAGCTGTTGTAATATCAGAAAACGGGTGAACTGCATGTAACCCCGGGCGGTTAATTTCACCAACAAATGAAATGTTGATTGATTTTAACTGTCCAAGCGACACGCTTAAAAATGTGGATGGTCTCTTACCTTTAAGAGTAGAATAGACTTCGCTAAATCTTTCTTGAAGTACATTTTCAGCTGCCAAAATATCCATCCCAGCCAAATTTACTTGACCAACTCCATCGATGAATATATCACCATCACGGTTTATCATATGACGAGATCTAAGTTGTGTTGCCCCCCATATTGAAATTATTAGTTGATCGCCTGGTCCAAGACGATAGTTGCCAGGGATGGGAATGTTATCAAAAATGGCAAAATTGTTTGGTGTGTTAAAAAATTTATACCCAAAATAAACAGGCCCTTCGATTTTAGTAGTATCAAGTAAAAAACTTAATACACCTAGAGAATCTAACATTAATAATTCCTGTTCTGTATAATCAGTAAAGAAAAATTCTGATTTATTAGTTAGATCTTTTTGTTGGTAAGAGGTGTTTTGTGTAGCATAATTTGACAGTTGCGGGTATTGTTTTATGAGATCTTCAATATTAACAGATTCACCCTGTGCAAAAAGAATACTGGTTATAAAAAATAAAGAAGCAAATATATATTTCATTTTAAATCCATTTGATTTTTGATTATATGTTTTATGACATACATAATTAATAAGGTTAAAGTTTAAGTTGAAAATAGCAAAATAAAAAATTGATTTATTGACAACATAATTATTATGAAATATAATTAATTAGATAATTTTGCATATTTAGCTACAGCTCCGCTTGGTTACTCACATTTTGTCAGTAATAATTAATGCTACATATGACGATTTTGAAAAACAATTATATAACACAAAGTTAGGACTTGTAAAGATACCATTTCCACTAAAAAACTATCTCTTATTTTGTTAAATTTGTTTTAATGCTATCATTTCCATTACGCTTTAAATTAAATTACACGTCTATTTTTTAAGGACATTAGACAAAATTCAAATGAAATGGCGCATATAATATCATTAGTTAATCAAAAAGGTGGTGTTGGTAAAACTACTTCGGCAATAAATATAGA
>JAHJCW010000164.1 GCA_018812885.1 bacterium
ACATTTACTAATCGTTCACCTTTTTGTATACCTTCAATATACATTAAGATGCTTTTTGTATCATCCTG
Source organism: bacterium (assembly GCA_018812885.1). GTDB lineage: Bacteria > Fidelibacterota > Marinisomatia > Marinisomatales > JAHJCW01 > JAHJCW01. The sequence continues at coordinate 69 of JAHJCW010000164.1, forward strand.
CTTGACTAAATATTCAACTAAATCTGCTTCATCAATATCTGATTTATTACCTACCGATATTATTGACGATAACCCGATATTTTGTACTGCAGTTTTACCAATCATGGCAACGCCCAAAGCACCGCTCTGAGTGATAATTGCAACATTTCCTTTAGGAATATTGGTCGGTCCAAAGGTTGCATTTAGCGATACTTTTGCAGAGTAATGTCCAAATATATTCGGACCAAGAATCCGCATTCCATGTTCAGAAGCAAATGAATGGATTTTCCTCTCTTCTTCTAAGTTGCCGACTTCTGAAAACCCGGAACTGATTATTGTAACAACTTGAATATTTTTCTTGGCACATACCTTTAATGCTTCGAATACAATCTTCGCCGGCAATACTATTGAAGCCATATCAACCTCACCCGGGATATTTTCAAGAGAAGCAAATACTTTTTGACTTAAAATATAATCAGCGTTAGGGTTAATTGGATAGATTTTCCCGGAATATCCTGCTGAAATAATATTATTTAGGATCTTATAACCAACTTTGCTTGAGTTAGTAGAGGCACCAATAATGGCTATTGACTTAGGCTCAAATAGTTTTTTCATCGCTGAATGTTTTTCTATCACTATTAGTCCTTGAACAGCATCTTTAATTCATAAAGATTATCATTAACTCGTTTTTAAATATCAAACCCTGCTTTTTTAAACAAGTTTTGCATGGGAATATTCTCTACTAATACTTCTGCCGTAAAACCCAACAGTCCTTGTTTTTTCGCTAATAGGGTCAGATATGTTAATAATTCCTCACCTATCCCATTTCTATGATAATTATCTAATACTATAAAGGCGATTTCGGCAGTGTGTGTATTTTCATCAATCCAATATTGTCCAAGACCTAATATCATTTCATGCTCAAATTCAAAGTCAGTAGCCAATAAATACATCTCTTTCCGATAATCAATTACTGAAAAATCCTGTAATCTTTCATGTGGCATGTCCTTGCGAGTAGATATAAACCTTTTATACATACTATTATCAGAAAGTGAATAGAAAAATTCCTTCAACAATGGCTCATCACTAATTTTAATCGGTCGTAAAAATATTGAGAATCCTGTTTTCGTCACCCGATGTGTCTCGAGATCTGATGGATATTCTCCATTTTTCCCTGCTATAAATGCTTGATCCTTATAAATTAAATTCCGTTCTTTAGCTTCTTTTATTAACTCAGGTCTAAATTTTGGATGAGCTATCGCTATAAGTTCCATAGCCCGTTCGCGAATATTCTTACCATGTAAATATGCAATACCATATTCCGTTACAACATAGTGTATATCCCCTCTATTAAGTGTGACACCAGCACCCTCTTTTAAAAATGGCATGATGCGTGATACTTTACCATTATCTGCTGTAGATGGAATAGTTAGAATTGTTTTTCCGTGCTCAGCAAGTATAGCACCTCGCATAAAATCGGCTTGTCCGCCAATACCGCTATAAAAAATATGTCCAAGGGATTCGGCAGATGCTTGGCCGGTAAGATCAATTTCTAAAGCACTATTGATCGCTGTCATATTTTTATGTCGAGCGATTGTGAGTGGATTATTTGTGAAGTCTACCGTTTTAAATTCAATAGCAGGGTTGTCGTTGATGTACTCATAAGTACTTTTATTACCCATGCAAAAAGTAGCTACGGTTTTACCACGATTTACGGTTTTTTTTGAATTATTCACTACCCCTTTCTTCATAAGCTCAACTAAACCGTCACTAATCAACTCTGTATGTATCCCTAGATTCTTTTTATTTACCAGGCTCGCTAGAACCGCATTAGGTATACTACCATACCCAACTTGGATAGTATCGCCGTCTTCCACTAACTTTGCAACATATTTACCAATTTGCGCTGCCACTTCATCATCAGATTCATCTTGATATTCTAAAAGTGGTTCATCATAATGAACAATATAATCTAATTCAGAGATATGTATAAATCCGTCACCATGAACACGTGGCATGTTCTTATTTATTTGAGCAATTACCGTACCAGCAATTTCCGTGGCTGCTTTTACGATATCAACACTCACTCCCAAGCTAACGAATCCATGTTCATCCGGTAAAGAAGTTTGGATTAATGCAACATCCAAAGAAACCATTCCCTTACGAAACAATCCGGGAATTTGAGATAGGAAAATTGGAGAATAATCTGCTAAACCTGCATTAATTGCCGCACGCGCATTAGTACCAATAAAAAATGAATTATATCGAAAATTTCTTTTGTATTTCTCATTAGCATAAGGTGCTACTCCCAAAGTCCAAACATGCATAACTTCTGAATCCAACAATGCTTTGGGATTGTTTTCAACATATTTTACCAATGAATTAACCAAATATTGAGGTTCACCACAGGCTGTACTAATAAAAATTCTGTCACCTAGATGTATCTTTTGAAAAACCTGATCGACAGGAATGAATTTTTCTTTATATTTTAATTTTAATTGCTGAAGTGAGTTATTTTTTTCCACGAATGAATATTTAACTACTGATTATTAATC
>JAHJCW010000165.1 GCA_018812885.1 bacterium
CGATTGTTTCGTTGTTAATTCTTTAAATTTTAAATATTCAATAAAATATGAGCTTACTTACAAAAGCATTTGGAACAAAATCAGAACGTGAAGTAAAATCACTTTGGCCGATTGTTAATGAGATAAAGCAAATCGCTGAATCATTAAAAACGAAGAGTGATGATGATTTAATTGCGAGAACAAATGAAATACGATCTGAAATAATTGCTGCACGCCAAAAGGTCGAACAAGAATTGTCCGATAAGAAAATTGACCAAAATGAAGCTCGGAAGCAAATCCTAAGTGCAGAACAAACTAAGTTAGACGAATTTTTACCGGAAGCATTTGCCATTGTTAAGGAAACATGCCGTCGATTAGTTGGTCAATCCTGGAGGGTGGTTGGACAAGAAACGCCTTGGGAAATGGATCCATACGATGTTCAATTAATTGGCGCAATAATTCTGCATCGTGGAAAAATAGCAGAAATGAAAACGGGGGAGGGTAAAACGCTTGTCGCTACAATGCCGATGTATTTAAACGCTTTAACCGGTAGAGGAGCGCATTTAATTACCGTCAATGATTATTTAGCTCAGCGTGATGCGGAATGGATGGGAGAAATATATAAGCGATTGGGATTATCAGTCGGATTTATCTTAAATACAATGGATAACGCCCAAAGAAGAGCTGCTTATAATTGTGACATCACATATGGTACAAATAATGAATTCGGTTTTGACTATCTACGTGATAATATGTCATTGACGCCTGAGGACCAAGCACAACGAGAACATGCATTTGCGATTGTTGATGAGGTTGATAGTGTTCTAATAGACGAAGCGCGAACCCCATTAATTATTTCTGGTTCCGTTGATGCTCCTGTTGATAGTTCATATAAGGATCTTAAACCTGCCGTACAGATGCTGTATCGTAAACAGAGTACTCTTATTTCTGAATTGGTTCGTGATGCCGAAAATTTATTGAAAGATGGCAAAGATGATGAAGCGGGATTAAAACTCTTACAAGCAAATCGAGGGATGCCAAAACATCCTCGTCTGATGAAATTATTCCAAGAATCAGGTATGATCAAGCTTATGCGGAATGTAGAATCAAATTTTCTCAGAGACAAAAAACTCCATGAAGTAGATGATGATTTATATTTCAGCATAGATGAAAAATCGCACGTTTTAGATATCACTGATAAAGGAAGGATAACACTTTCGCCGGATAATCCTGAAACATTTGTAATCCCTGATTTGGGTGAATTATTGAATGATATTGATAATAAAACAGAATTATCATCTATGGAAAAAGCTCGTGAAATTGAAAAAGTACATCAACTGCATGCTGAGCGAAGCGGGAAAATACATAATTTCAACCAATTGCTACGCGCCTATTCCATGTATGAAAAAGATGTTGAATATGTCGTGCAAGATGGAAAAGTGTTAATTGTTGATGAATTTACTGGACGTATTTTGCCCGGACGCCGCTATAGTGAAGGATTGCACCAAGCATTAGAAGCCAAAGAAAATGTCATAATCGAACGAGAAACACAAACTTTAGCAACGATCACTATTCAAAATTATTTTCGTTTATATGATAAATTATCAGGAATGACAGGAACTGCTGAAACTGAAGCAGAAGAATTTGGTTCAATTTATAAACTAGATGTTACCGTAATTCCCACTAATGTTGAAGTAATTCGTATTGACCACCAAGATTTAGTATATAAAACCAAACGCGAAAAGTATAATGCTGTAATTGAAGAAATAGCAAAATGTCATAAAAAAGGGCAACCCACTTTAGTAGGAACCATCACTGTGGAAGTTTCTGAATTATTGTCACGAATGTTGAAAAGACGTGGAATTCCACACAATGTTCTTAATGCTAAACAGCATAAGAGTGAAGCAGAAATTGTACAACGAGCCGGTCAGCTTGGGGCAGTTACGATTGCGACTAATATGGCTGGGCGCGGAACCGATATCAAACTTGGAAAAGGCGTTAAGGAATTAGGCGGATTACATATTATCGGAACTGAGCGTCATGAATCTCGGCGGATTGATCTTCAGTTGCGAGGGCGATCCGGTCGACAGGGTGACCCTGGTTCTTCCACTTTTTATTTATCACTCGAAGATGATTTAATGCGGTTATTTGGAAGTGATAGAGTTGCAGCAATAATGGATAGGCTAGGAGTTGCTGAAGGTGAAGTTATTACAGCAGGAATGGTAACTCGAGCTATTAGTAATTCTCAAAAGAAAGTTGAAACTCGAAATTACGGTATTAGAAAACATCTTTTGGAATATGATGATGTTATGAATCAACAAAGACAGGTTATTTATGACATGCGTAATCAAGCTTTACATGGCGAGAACATGAAAGATACGGTTATGGAGTTCATAGAAGACTTCATTGATGATGAATTAAATGAACAATCTGAACAAAATGTTTCCGAGTGGGATTGGAACAACCTTCGTCAAAGGTTTGCTTCACATTTGATGATTGAGGTAAATACAGAAGCAATTGTTAGTGAGGGCAATAATACTGATATCACAATTGATAATGTGCGCGAGTATATTTTAGAACAAGCGCAATCAATGTATGCTGCCCGGGAATCAATAATACCATCAGATGTAATGCGAAAATTTGAGCGCTATGTTATTCTGCGCACAATTGATGAACAATGGAAAGATCATTTATATGCAATGGATCAAGTTCGAGAAGGAATAAACTTGCGTGCTTATGGGCAAAAAGACCCTTTGTTAGAATATAAGTCGGAGGGGTTTAAATTGTTCCAATCAATGATGCAAGATTTAACAAGATCTTCTATACAAAGATTATTCCGAACTCAAATTCAAGGCGTTGAGCAAACTCCAAGAACTGTGCAACAAAAAGCAAGAAATGTCCAAATTCAACATCAAGAATCAACCGGAATGGGATTCGCAGGACAGCCTGAACGGAGTGAGCAACCAAATCGTCCGCAGCAAGCAGCAAGAATTCCTATTCATGTCGATCAGAAGTATGGACGTAATGATAAAGTGAAAATGGTAAGTCCGGACGGGAAAACCATTGAAATTAAATATAAAAAATTACAACAATATTTAAATCAGGGATATTCACAAGCTTCCTAAATTTTATATTATTATTTTTTGTATAATTAGTGCAATTCGTGGTTAATATTTTTGTTTAATTCACTGTAAATTTAATTATACCGGGATGGCGGAATTTGGTAGACGCGCTAGATTTAGGATCTAGTCTCC
>JAHJCW010000166.1 GCA_018812885.1 bacterium
ATTAACATCATAACAGTCATGGCAGTTTTGGGAATTTAAAATAAAGTCACCAGTACAGTTTTCACAATTTGTAAGATTCGCGTATCTATGGATTCTTTTTTGTTTAAGTTGGCTTAGAATCTCGGAAGCTATTTTAAAGTTTTGGTAAGACCCTTTGAATTCTGCAACCCTCTTTTTATATTCTTCTTTATCCAGTGGCTCGTTCTTAAAGTAATATTCTTTGTTTTTAAGATTAGTACACAAAAAACAGTTTTTACATCCACTTAGATTCTCTGAAAACCAGCAATCTGAGCAGTTAGAGCTATATGAAACATAATTACAGTTGTAGCTATCGTAAACACTAAAACATTCATAACAACGCTCGCTGTCATATAAATAACTACAATCAATTGAATCCTTACATTTTTGAAGCAACTTTCCATAATAACAATCTTCACAATACTCGGATGAATTTATTAAATGGCAGTTTCTGCAATAACCTGTGCCAGTTGTATATGGGCTATTGTCATTGCTAATCTGCATAAGTGGCAATCTTGGGACAATTTTGTGAAGCTCTGAAAATTGTTCAAAAAATGGACGTGAAAAGTCAAAATCACGGCCGTAATCCATCGAATCCCACTTGTCACCATTCCATTCCTCTTGTGTGTAAACCTTGCATGGCTCACCCCATGGAGATTTTGAGCTATACAAACTAATTATTTGCTTTCCGGACATATCGGATTTGCACTGATATAAATATTGCTCATTACGATGTGCAGTTCTTACTTGAGAGCGGCAATCCGAGCAGAGTGTTGGCTCAGATGGACTATAGCTCTTATCTCCATAAGAAAAAACTATTTTCTTTAAAAACTCTATCTCGTCAGAGGATATCTCGAAATTTATTTTACATTGATTACATTCCATTTTGATTTATTAATAGACTTCAGAAATATAGCACTGCTCACAATATACCTTTTCTGGCCTATCTGGTGAATAGGAAGTTTCGACGTTTGTACCACATTTTTGACATTTACCATCATAAAGCACTCGCTTGTTTCTGAGGCTTCTTCTAAAATTATGACGCTCATCCGAATGTAAATGCGGAACTGGAATGTTATTTGCTCGATAAAATTTTAGCTCTTGAGGAACAACTTTATAAAGCCTTCCGGATTTTTCACATTTTATTGCCCAGTTTAGAATATCGTCTGGAATATCTTTGATGTCATCCGGTAATCTTTCTGCCGGTATTACCTTGTCGGATTCAGGAGCTTGTTCTGGAGTGTCATACCAATTGAACCCTTCTTTTAGAGCCTGCTCCTTTGTTAGTGGATAATATATGTGAGCAGTTGATTCGTTATAGCCGTAGCAGGAAAGATCTTTTGGTAAAAATTGCCCCCACTCCCCTATATTTTTCATATGCTCAATTATCTGAGATTTCAACTTCTCATATTCTTCTTTTGAGTATTGCTTATTCAGAATACAGTACTGTTTTCTGTGTATACCAACGCACGCAAAGCAGTCATGTGAATTGGCTGAAATATCGCAATATAACAAATTGGATGAATCAAAAACAAAATAGTTAAACATTACATTTGTCGATCCTATTGTCGCAGTTTCGCTATAACAAAGTTCGCTTCCATGACCGACAAAACAGCAGTTGAAACAGTCTTTCGCGCCGTACATTAATATTCCATTTCGAATATCTTCGCATTCAGCCGTATCAAAACAATTAATGCAATTTTTGGCATTTTTTATGTAATCACCTGTGCAGTTTTGGCAATTGATTTGATGTGAATATTTAACAATTCTGCTGTCGAATAATTCTTTGAATTTTCGGAATAATTCTTGCTGTTTTTGGTATGAACCTGTGAGCATTTGGCTCTTTTTTTCAAAATATTCTTCTTTTGAATATTGTTTATTTTCAATGCAGTAAGATTTATTGGAAAGATTGGTAGATAGTATGCACTCATTACAATTTGAGCAGTCACTAACGTAATAGCAGTTCTTGCAATTTTTGGAGTCAAATGCAAACTGGCAACCGTAACTGCCAATAGTATCCCCCATCATATAGCAAAGCTCGTTATTGTTGCTGAGATCGATGTCCATTGAATTTTTATTCTTCATACACAATGTTCCATAAAGAACATCCTCGTTGTAGTCACCTCCAAAAACCAGATAACAGTTCTTATTATCTACGCACATGTTGCAATACTCACTATTTTCGTTATTTACGTTAACAAGTGGTGGTCTTGGAACTTTGAGTTGTAATTCTTTGAGCTGGTCGAATAATGGACGATTTGGGTCGAAATCCTGACCATAATCAAGTGCGTCCCAGCTATCCCCATACCAATCTTCGTTGTTGTAAATAATATAAGGTTTATCTGGAGCATAAATTGATACAATTTGCCTACCAGTTAAATCACATTTTCTCTGATAAAGGACTCTTTCATTTCTAAAGCAAAGGCGTGATTTCTGGTCGCAATCAAAACATAAACCAGTTGGCTCTACGCCAAACTTTTTATAAAGTCGATTTTCTTCATCGGTTATTTCAAACCCTGTGCTGCATTGTTTACATTTTCGCATTGAGGATCGTATTGAGGATCGTATTGAGGATCGTATTGATCTATTCGATCACCTATACGATCACCTATGCGATCCACTATTAGTTAATAAACATGTTTAAAATAACACTCTTCACAGTAAACTTTCTCGGGGCGATTTGGAGCATAGGTTGATTCCATATCAATTCCGCATTTGTTGCATTTCCGATTGTGAAGCTTGCGAGGGTTTTTCCAGGAAAGCAATTCTAAATATCTACAATCGGAGCAAAGGCTGGAAGGCGGTAAATCAATGTGTTTATATAGATTCAATTCCTGTTTAATTACTTTGTAATTCTTACCGCATTCTTTGCAGACTAAGATTTCATTGAGAATATCGTCTGAAACTTCGCTGGCATTACTTGGAATTTCATAATTTGAAGGCTGATAATTTTTTGTATTCTTGCTTCGCCATTTATAACCCTTTTCCATGGCGGTTTCCCCAGTTAGTGGGAAGAAATCCTGTGCCAAAGTTTCATTATATGGGTACAGGGAGAGTTCTATTGGGAAAAATTCACCATATTCTTTTGTTTGCCACATATGTTCCATAATTTTTTGCCTGAGAACTTTGTATTCTTCTTCCGAATACTTTTTGTTTAAAATACAGTGGGAATTTCGCTTATTTATGCTATCGCATCCAAAACAATTTGAAAGGTTGAAACAGCTATATAGGTAGTCAGAATCTTGATTTGTACATGAGCAGAATGAGAATTTAAGATTCATATTTCTATCTCCGCCTGACGAAAGCTCATAGCAGAGCTCCACCTCTTTATCATGCAAGCTGATGTCCATACAATCTTTTATATTTACAGATCCAATAACATATTTACAGTCCTCCAGATCAAAACAGTCATAGCATTCGATTGAATTCTTGCAGTTCTGAATGTAGTCTCCTGAAGAATTTATGCAGTTGATTTGATTTTGATATTTTTTTG
>JAHJCW010000167.1 GCA_018812885.1 bacterium
AATTGACACCTCTCATTCAAAATCAGAATCTCAAATTGTTGAAAGTAAAGAAAATTCAGAGACAAGTGGATTTTCTATTTCGGATATTAAAGCTGACCATGTTTTTAATCTATTAATTATTGTTATTATGTTTTTTACACTTTTAAATGGATTGTGGACGAGAAAGATACAAAAACAAATGGCTAATATTCAGGAAACGAATGTTAAAGTAGCCGTACTGCCAAAAATACAAGAAAGTATTAATGTACTTGATGATATAGCTCGAGTTGACCTGAGCAACTTTAAAAACCAATCACAAAAAAATATCGAGAACTTCCAAAAACTTAATCAATTAATTCTATATTTTAATGAATCTGATGGTTTGGATAAGTTTTTTGATTCAATACACGACAAAGTTTATGAAATCACAGGATTGATAGGTAATGTAAGTACTATAATGCAAACACCATTTCAAGACAGTGATAATGAAAACATTGAAAAGTCGAGAAAAGAAATGGCAAAACAGTTAAAAATAATGCAGGAAGATATTTTCAAATTAAGAAAAAACATCATTAAACGATTTAGAATTAAAGTTGATTAAGGGATAATATGAATGTTTGAACAAACTTTTAAAAACATAGACGATATACTTTATAAAGATGCCGGAGCGGATAGTGAGTTGGATTACATCGGGCAGACCTCGTGGATTTTGTTCCTGCGGTATTTGGATGAGTTGGAACTTGTCAAAAAAGATGAAGCTGAGTTAAAAGGGCAATCTTATAACTTCATACTTGATGAAGAATACCGGTGGGCTAATTGGGCAATGCCCAAAAAACCCAATGGCGAGCTTGACCACCATAAAGCAATGACGGGACCTGATTTAGTTGAGTTTGTTGATACTAAGTTGTTTCCATACCTATCCAAATTCAAAGAGAAAGCCGACAGCCCTCAAACCATTGAATATAAAATAAGTGAAATATTCAGTGAGTTGAAAAACAAAATCCAAAGTGGGTACAACCTGCGCGAAATCATCGAACTTGCTGATGCGTTAATCTTTAGTTCTTCCAAAGACAAACACGAATTAAGCCACCTTTATGAAGCCAAAATCAAGAACATGGGCAATGCCGGACGTAACGGCGGGCAATATTATACGCCGCGACCGTTGATTCGTGCCATCGTGGAAACGGTAAATCCACAAATCGGTGAAACCGTATATGATGGTGCGGTAGGTTCAGCCGGCTTCTTGTGTGAGGCCTATACACACATGACAGCTGATAGGGACAGTTTAAGTACTGATGATTTAAAAACTCTGCAAGAAAACACCTTTTACGGCAAAGAGAAAAAGAATTTGGCGTATATAATTGGTGTTATGAATATGATTTTACACGGGATTGAAGCCCCCAATATTATTCATACCAATACATTGAGTGAGAGCATTAGGGATATACAGGAAAAAGACCGCTATAATGTAATTATGGCAAATCCGCCCTTTGGCGGGAAGGAACGGAAAGAGGTTCAGCAGAACTTTGACATTAAGACCGGCGAGACAGCGTTTCTATTCTTACAGCATTTTATAAAGATACTTAAAGCCGGTGGCCGAGCAGGTGTAGTAATAAAAAATACATTTTTGAGTAATTCGGACAATGCTTCGGTATCTTTGCGTAAGCATTTATTAGAAACCTGCAACTTGCATAGTATATTGGATATGCCGGCTGGTACATTTTTAGGGGCAGGTGTTAAAACGGTTGTATTATTCTTTAACAAAGGTGAATCCACTAAGAAAATATGGTATTATCAACTTGACCCTGACCGAAATATGGGCAAAACCAACCCGCTAAATGACACTGATATGGTGGAGTTCAAGGAACTACAAAAGACTAAAGCCGACAGTGAAAAATCATGGACAATAAATATCACCGATGTAAATACAGATAACTACGATTTAAGTGTGAAAAACCCTAATACACCGGAAGAAGCAGCATTAAGAAGCCCGCAGGAAATATTAACTGAAATGGAAAGATTAGACAACGATACAAAAGTCATATTGGGAAGCATCAAAGAATTGATATGAAAGATGGTTGGACATATGGAATTTTGGATGATGCAGTTTACAAGGATTCATCAAATCTTTCTTTGACTAAAATAAAAGGTGATGACGGGGAATATCCTGTTTTTGGCGCAAAAGGATTTGTTCAAAATGTTTCATTCTACCAACAAGAATCAGAGTATTTGGGAATTATAAAAGACGGTGCCGGTATTGGAAGAGTTTCTAAACATCCTCCAAAATCATCAATTCTTGCTACTATGCAATACATTATACCAAAAGAGGGCTACGATATACAATTCATTAATTATTTTTTGAATTATATTGACTTTGAAAAATACAGAACCGGTAGCACCATACCACATATTTATTATAAGGATTATAAATATGAAGTATTTCCCTTAATTGACATACATGAACAAAAATGTATTGTTTCCAAATTGGATGCATGCTTTGATGCGATTGATAAAGCGAAAGCCAATGTAGAGAAAAACCTGCAAAATGCTAAAGAACTTTTCCAAAGTAAGCTCAATGAAATATTTAGCCAAAAAGGTGATGGGTGGGTTGAGAAGAAGTTGGGGGAGATTGCAGAAATAATTTACGGATATACTGCAAAAGCCAAGCACGAACAAGCAACTTACAAATATTTAAGAATAACAGATATTCAGAATAACAATGTTAATTGGGATAGTGTTCCATATTGTGATTTAGATGAAATTGAATTTAATAAATATTGTTTAAAATTTGGTGATATAGTCTTTGCGCGAACTGGTGCTACAACTGGAAAGAGTTTTATTATAAAAAATCCACCCAAAGCAGTTTTTGCCTCGTATTTGATAAGAGTTCAAATTAATAATAAAGAATTAAATCCTGATTTTTTATATTTATTCTTTCAATCATCATATTATTGGTATTTGATAAATAAAGGTATTACGGGTAGTGCTCAGGGTGGTTTTAATGCAAGTAAATTGAAAGAGTTATCCATATCATTCCCTGAATCTTCGGAAATGCAATCTAATTATATAAAAGAAATGGAAGAATTAAAGTCTCAAACCCAATCACTTGAATCAAAATATCAACAAGAATTGGTTGCATTGGACGAACTGAAAAAAAGTATTTTGCAGAAGGCGTTTGAGGGGGAATTGTGATGGCTTCAATAAAAAGAATAGAAGAAATACTCAATGAAGGTGAAGGAATTGCAATTGAGTTTA
>JAHJCW010000168.1 GCA_018812885.1 bacterium
CCCTTAAATTCTTTATCACCGGGAGAAAAATCATGGATAAATTGTATTTTGGCTGTTGAGGGTGATCCGCGGGTATTGATGATTGATGATTACGGTACTTTAATGGATTACGAAATGGAATCTGAATTTCGTAAACGAATTCAAAAGATGAACAGAGATTTAGGAACCACAATAATTCTGGCTTCACCGACAGACCAAATCATTAAAAAATTTGCTTCTGTAATTATTTATATGGATAATGGACATGTAGCAAAAATCCGATCAGGAACACCACAAACGTTTAAACGAAGTCGGCCAAGTAGTAAATAGTTATGATTACAAGCTTAATAACATCAAAAAAATATAAAAATCATATAACAGGCCCAGGATTTCCTGAATCGCCTGAGCGGCTTGACGCAATAATAAATCACTTAGAATCAACCGGAATGATTCATGAATTAGATGTTTTTGAACCAAATAGGAAAGATAAGGATATTTGCAAATTAGTCCATGATGTTGAATATATTACGAGAGTTAGGCAAGCATGCGAACTCGGTGCACCACTTGTCGATACTGCGGATAATCCTATTTCTAAAGATTCCTATGATACAGCATTGTTAGCTGCTGGTGGAATCACAGAAGCTGTTGATAGAGTTTTTTCCGGTGTAGCTAACAATGCAATGGTATTACTTCGCCCGCCCGGACATCATGCTGAAAAAGATAGGGCAATGGGATTCTGTTTATTCAATAATGTTGCAATTGCTGCAAGATATGCACAACAAAATTATGAAGTTGAAAAAGTTGCAATTATTGATTTCGATGTACATCATGGAAATGGAACGCAACATATATTTGAATCGGACCCAACTGTGATGTATGTTAGTTTGCATCAATATCCTTTTTATCCGGGTACCGGCTCAGCCGACGAAACAGGTAGTGGCAGTGCAAAGGGGACTACTATCAATTATCCATTAAATGCGGGTGCGGGGGACGATGAATTCATCGACATTTTCAACAATTCCGTATCAGATAAAATAATAAAGTATAATCCGGATTTAATTATAGTTTCAGCCGGTTTCGATGCGCATGTTGATGACCCGATTGGAGGACTAAGAGTAACTACAGAAGGTTATCATATAATATCCAAGACAATTAGTAAATTAGCCGGTGAAGTATGTGATGGTAAAATTATATCATCTTTAGAAGGCGGCTATAATTTACGAGCATTAGCAGAAAGCGTTGAAGCGCATTTAATAGCACTGAAAGGAGAAGCATTATGAAAAGAATATATCGTTCACAGAAAGATCGAATTATTGCTGGAGTCTGTGGTGGTTTCGCGGAATACTTAGGAATAGATCCTACGATAGTTCGCTTGGTGTGGATATTCTTCACTATTTTTGGCGGAATTGGAATTTTGGCATATATATTCTCAATCATCATTATTTCTGAAAAGGATAAGCCAAGCACCAAAGAGATTAAATCAGATGATGCTCGTGATGAGAAATTAGTCTTATGGGGTGTTGTTATAATCATCGTTGGAATATTATTTTTTTTCCAGCATAGACCATTGGTCAGCATGATGTGGGATGCTCTAGATGGTAATTTGTTCAGCTCTATGTTTGCCATTGTATTAATTGGAGTTGGTATTTATATCTTGCTAAATCGCAAAGAGGATAAGGAACTATCTATTGGTAGTTTACAAGTCTCAGAGCTCCATTTGTCGAAAACCGATAAGAAACTTGCCGGTGTTTGTGGTGGTATTGCAGAGTCGATAAAAATAGATTCTACAATAATAAGATTAATTTGGGTTTTAGGTTCACTTTTAAGTGTAGGAATAGGGATTGTGCTATATATTGTTTGTATGCTCGTTTTTAGTAAACCATCAAATGATAGAGTTGAAACAAAATGAATGTGCAATCTAACAGATTTCAGGAGATTATAGGCAGATTTTCTGAGAAGAGTATTTTAGTTATCGGTGATTTAATGTTAGATGCATATTTTTGGGGTAAAACTGAGCGAATTTCTCCTGAAGCACCAGTACCTATTGTGGAAGTACAACGAACTAATTTTAATCCGGGCGGAGCCGGTAATGTCGCATTAAATTTAGCTGAATTAGGTAGTAAAGTATCAGTTTTAGGTATAATAGGTAAAGATACCAATGGAGATACGCTAATCAATCAATTAAAAAAAGTAAAAATTGATGTATCTCCAATTATTGTGTTAGATAATTATCAAACTCCTACCAAAACAAGAGTGATTGCGCAAGATCAACAAGTCATAAGAATTGATCAAGAAAATAATTCAATTAATTCCAAATCAATTCTAACTCGATTTAAGGATTTATTAGAAAATAATTTAGACAAATACGATGGAGTGATTATAGCTGATTATAACAAAGGATTATTTTCAGTAGAAATTATTGACATCATTTTGAATATAACAAAAAAATTATCCATACCTGTATATGTCGATCCAAAGTTTGATAATTATTTCGAGTATAAAAATGTACATTTTTTTAAACCAAATGCAATGGAATTTCAGAAAGCAGTAGGGAATGATTTTAAAAAAGATAATTTTATTGAGCACGGAAATCAAATGAGACAAAATCTAAACGTTGATATTCTCATGGTAACAAAGGGTTCTGAGGGGGCCGTTCTATTTACCGATAAAGGGAGTCATTCAATTCCTACAGAATCACATAGCGCTCATGATGTATCCGGAGCGGGAGACACTGTAATATCAACATTTACCCTGGCAGATTTAAGTGGAGCGAGTGCAATTGAAGCAGCAAATATCGCCAATATTGCTGCAAGCATTGTTTGCTCGCAAGTTGGTGTAGTACCAATTCAACTTGACGATTTGAAATCTAAATTATTATCTTAATTAATAAAGTATTTACTGCTTCTCTGCCATTGACCGCAATAGAGTTATCGACGTAACTTTAGACATTATGGCAGAGTTTAAAGTACAATCAGATTATGAACCTAGTGGTGACCAGCCGACTGCAATAAAAGAATTAGTTGCAGGATTAAAACGAGGGGATAAGCACCAAACTTTACTTGGTGTAACAGGTTCAGGTAAAACCTTTACGATTGCCAAAGTTATTGAGGAAGTACAAAGACCTACTTTAATTATTTCGCATAATAAAACTTTAGCTGCTCAACTATTTGGAGAATTTAAAACGCTTTTTCCAAACAACTCAGTTGAATATTTTATAAGTTATTATGACTACTATCAGCCGGAAGCATATTTACCGGTAACCGATACATTTATCGAAAAAGATTTTTCGATGAACGATGAAATTGACAAACTACGATTAAAAGCCACAAGTTCCTTAATTGAACGGAAAGATGTAATTGTTGTTAGCTCAGTTTCGTGCATCTATGGTATCGGCTCACCAAGCGATTATGAAAATAATGTGATTAAATTGAAAAAAGGTGAAGCAATTGATAGACGTGCGTTATTGTCACAACTGATCAATATCTATTATGTTAGAAATGATATGGTTTTGGAGCGCGGAAATTTTCGTGTTAGGGGAGATGTAATTGAACTATTCCCTGCCTATACAGATAATTGTTTACGAATTGAATTATTTGGTGCGGAAATAGAAAGTATTTCATTATTTAATCCGATTACCGGCGAAATTGTGAAAGAAATGGACTCTGCAGCAATATTCCCTGCTAAACATTTTGTAACAGAAAGAGATACAGTTTTAAAAGCAATTGATGAAATAAGAATAGAATTAAATGAAAGAGTAAAGGAATTACAATCTCAGGGCAAACTACTTGAAGCTCAGCGAATAGAGCAGCGTACTAATTTTGATTTGGAAATGATGCGTGAAGTGGGTTATTGTTCCGGAATTGAAAATTACTCAAGATATTTTGCCAATCGGAAACCAGGAGAAAGACCATGGACATTAATCGACTTTTTTCCGAAGGATTTTATTACAATTTTGGACGAATCACATGTGTCGTTACCGCAAATTCGTGGAATGTACAACGGAGATAGAAAACGTAAGGAGGTCTTAGTCGATTATGGATTTAGATTGCCAAGCGCTTTAGATAACAGACCGCTTAAGATTGATGAATTTTTGCCGTTGCAAAATCAGATAATATATGCTTCCGCTACTCCTGCTGATACAGAATTAAAACTTAGCACGGGTGTAGTAGTTGAACAAATTATTCGACCTACCGGATTGATTGATCCTGAGGTTGAAGTTCGAGGAACCAATGGACAAATTGATGATTTAATTGGAGAAATCCGTAAACGTGTAACTAAGCAGGAACGTACCCTTGTTACAACATTAACAAAACGTATGTCAGAGAATTTAACTGAATACTTGCGCGGAATGAATCTTAGGGTAAAATATTTACATTCCGAGGTCAAATCTATTGAGCGCGTAAAGATTTTACGTGATCTACGCTTAGGTGAATTTGATGTGCTTGTCGGTATCAATCTGTTAAGGGAAGGTTTAGACTTACCCGAGGTATCGCTTGTAGCGGTATTAGACTCCGATAAGCAAGGTTTCTTACGATCAAAAAGCGCGTTAATGCAGGTTGCCGGGAGAGCTGCCCGCAACATTGAAGGTCGAGTAATTTTGTATGGAGACAAAGTTACGGAAGCGATGCAATATTTAATTAGCGAAACCGCAAAGAGACGCGCAATACAAGAGGAATACAATAGACTGCATCAGATTACTCCAAAATCAATTTATAAATCAACTGAAGATGTAATGCACACTACTGCCGTAGCCGATGCTTATAAATCTGAAGAATTTGAGTATAAATCGAAGCGAAGAGGCAGCGATTTTGATTTAATGGACAAACAAGCTGCTTTAGAAATGATGCGGAGAGAAATGTTAGATGCTGCTGAAAATTTAAAATTTGAACAAGCCGCTGCCTTACGTGACGAAATCACTAAGTTAGAAAAAGAAGTTGGTACTAAATTCGGTTAGGGAATATAGTATAAAACATTATAATTTATGGAAATATAGATGAAAATATTTGTAACAGGCGGAGCTGGATATATTGGTTCACACGTTGTATTGGAATTATGCGATACAGATCATGAAGTAACTATTTATGATGATCTTTCTCTTGGAAGAGAAGAAAATATTGATAAACGAGCAGATTTTGTACTTGGTTCAACTTTAGACAAACAACAATTAGACAATGCTTTAAATGATAAAGGATTTGATGCAGTTATTCATCTCGCAGCATGGAAAGCTGCCGGCGAATCTATGGAAAAGCCGGAAAAATATGCTATAAACAATATCATTGGCTCGATGAATTTATTAAATGCCGTTAGTGATGCAGGTATCAAGAATTTTGTATTTTCCTCAACTGCTGCTGTTTATGGTTCTCCAAGCTATCTTCCGATTGATGAAGAACATCCAATAAATCCTGCGAATTATTACGGCTACACAAAAGTATTCGTTGAAGATAATCTGAGATGGTACAGTCAATTAAAAGGATTGAATTATGTAGCTTTACGGTATTTTAATGCAGCCGGTTATGACGTGAAAAGTCGAATTACGGGCAAAGAGAAAAACCCGAATAATTTATTGCCGATTATCATGGAAACAGCCTGCGGTATGCGAGATAAAGTCCAAGTTTATGGTAATGATTACGATACAATAGATGGTACTGGCGTTAGAGATTATATTCATGTAAATGATTTGGCAACGGCTCATGTATTAGCATTAAACTATCTTGTTGAGATCAAGAAAAACTTAATTGTGAATTTATCAACAGAAAAAGGATATTCGGTTTTAGAAGCAATCAATAAGGCAAAAGAATTAACCGGAAGAGAAATTCCCTATCAGATTGTCGGTCGTCGAGAAGGCGATCCTGATACAGTTATAGCAAGTTTTGCCAAAGCAAATAAAGTACTTAATTGGAAAGCCGAGCATTCTGATTTGGAAACAATTTTATCCACA
>JAHJCW010000169.1 GCA_018812885.1 bacterium
CACTTAATTTTAACAATTTTTCAATTATAATTAATGGCAACTCGAAAGCCACACCATAATCTTTAGCATAGAAATGATCTAGTAGAGGTTGGTTGAGTGAAGAAATATATTCAAGGTTAACTACTCCAATCTCCCTTTGATATATCTCATCCCAACTCATACCATATTTATCAAAAGTAAAGAGTGCAATAATACCCATCGAAACAAATAAAACAAGTCCTAAATGTTTCTGTATATAAATTAAAATTTTATGTTCCCATTTATCCATGTTTAATCAATTGAAATCAAACTATGCTATAAACTCATACTTGAAGCTTACGACAAATGTTTTCTATATTTTAACAAATTATTTACTTAATAATATTATCACAATAGTATTCAATTGCCTCACTAAAGAATTCAGAAAGTCCCGGTTTTATTTTTTCATAATATGCTTTAAAGCGTTCATCAGCAACATACATTTCACCTAATCCTTGTAGAATATAAGGAGTACAATTATAATAATATTGAGTAATGTGGTTTTGCCAATCCACAACTAATTGCTGCACTGCTTAATCATCAACTCTTTTATCTATATTATTAGCAAGTTTGCTATTTATCAAACTTGCCTTTTCATTAATAATATCCCAATCGGCCTTGCCGTAATTAGCGGTCTTGCTTACACTTTGTTTGTAAGCATCGGTATTGCCCCATTTTCGTTGGGCTTCTTTTGAGTATTTTTGTTCTGCCATAATAACAAAGTTATTTTCGGTTATAACATTATCCAAATGTTATATTGACGAAAAACTAATTGGCGGTAACAGGATATCGAATTAGCCAAAACAGGCGAGTTGCAGAAGTTGTTGGGATTATAGTTTACACAGTTTTGGGATTAAATTGTATTTCCCATTCCAATCCCAAAGCATTTGCTATTTGATTTAAAAAAGATAAGGAAGGCATTTTCATAGCTTTTTCAAAACGTGATATTGAACTTTGTTTTGTCCCAATTCTTTCCGCCAACTCTTTTTGAGAAATTCCTTGGGCTATACGATAGGCAATAATTTCCCGAATTAATTTGTAAACAGGACCTAATTCTGCATAAGCTTTCTTGAATTCTGGATCCAATAAAAGCCTTTCAAAATGTACGTCAACATTCGTTTTATTATTTCTGCTCATATTCCTTTTTCCTCTTTACTGCTAATCGAATTTCCTTAGGTGGTGTTTTCCTTGTATTCTTTGTAAAACCGTGTAAAAGTACAAATTTCTTTCCGGTATGAACAAAGTACAATATTCTTGAACTGCCCGGTTTCATTTCCCATATTTTATCTTTTATGGGTTTTAAAAATGGTTGTCCAAGTTCAATACCAAATTCCTTGACTAGATTAAAAACCATATAAATATTTGCCTGTTGACTTGGTTTCAAACTATCAATGTACTTTTCAACCGGTTTTTCACCGCGCCTATCTTCATAAAATTCAATTAACCATCTATTTATAATATATCACAATATTGTTATATGTTCCAATATTTATTTACATTTATCATATAAAAATTCTCTAACTATAGCAAAGTTATCTCTGTATTCAATTCAAATATAATAATTAACAGAAAACTTATTGGCGGTAGCACACTATGGAATTAGTTCAAACAAGGGAGTTGCAAAAATTAATGAACAATTCAATTATTAATATTGATTTATTGCTTCCAGAATTTCCGAACCCATATTGAGTTGAGACCCATGCATAGCATCATTAGTGAGTATAATTACTCCGGTCGATGTAGATTTATTAAATCCTATATAAGATGAATGACCTATGGTATTTCCGCCCGAATATATAATTGTCTGTCCATCATCAAGCGTCTGAACAAACCATGCCAATGCTTGTTCACCCATTGAACCTTGGTGCAGTTGCGGTTCATGCGTTAGATCCATTGAACTTCTTAGAGTCGTTTCGGTCATGCCCATATTTGCTTCAAGATATTTGAAAAGATCGCTTAATGTTGATTTAATAAATCCTGCTCCTTGAAAAATATCGTTGGCAACGAAATAGGGAACATTCTCCTTATCGGTATTATATCCTAGCGAATAGTTAGTTAATTGATCGTCAGTTAAAAATACCGAACTGCGGTTCATTCCTAATTCATCAAATATCTTATCCTGAAGGACATCTCTGTAAGTAGAGTTATTGACCAAACCAACCAAATGACCTAGCAATCCGTACCCGGTATTGGAATACTCCCAAAAAGTGCCCGGTTCAAAAAGCAGTGTGCAATAATTCGTTAAATAATCATATACATCTTCGGTGGTATATACTTCATAAGGATTTTCTTCGTCATATCCATCGGGAATTGGATAGGTTTGCCCATCAGCAAGCGGATTTCTCGGTAATCCCGAAGTATGGGTTGCTAAATGTACTATTCTGATGGGAGTGCCATTCAATGTAGGCATAGTAACATTTTCCGGCAAATAATGGCTAACGGTATCATCGGTGAAACCGCCATTCAAATAACTATCGGCAACTAATAAAGAAGTGAAAGTTTTTGTCATCGAGCCAATGTCAAAAACAGTATTCTCGTCGGGTGCATCATCGCTACCGATAGCTTTTGTACCGTAGGAAAAGACCATTTTTCCCTGATCTTTGTCAATTACTCCTATCACCATCCCAACCTCTAAATATTTATTGGCGATCTCATCAATTGCTTCTTCTAAGGTATCAATAGTATTGGTTGGAGAGTTTTTAGAGCAGGAAGTTGTGAGTAACAGAATTATTAAGAACAAGTATAAATGGAGAAAAGGTTTTGTTTTCATGATATTATTTTAATACTAATATTTAAATAATATGACCATGAATTAATTGAAAAGTTGTCAGGTTCTAAATATCTAATTAACTGAAACAGGGGAGTTGAAGAAGTTGTTGGGAGTTTGATTTAATCACATTTTCACGGTTATGGCTAATTATTAACAGAACACTTATTAGCAGTACCACGCTATCGAATAAGCTGAAACGTGAGTTGCAGAAGTTGTTGAAGGAGCAAACAGATGATTAGAATCTCTGTCATTTTTCCTAGCAACAATATAGCTATATCGTATTACGAGTAAATGTTTAATCGGAGGCAGATGTTTCTATAATTTGAAGGATTGTATCAAATATTAAGTTAAAGTAGCTAAATGATTGAACATCAAATGTTGGCACAATTTTCTCAGCAAATCCTTTTTTAGTATCAGATTCAATCGAGCTAAAATATAAATTGTCTTTTGTGATTGAATCGACAACTTGATTACCAAATTTAATAGTCTGTTGAAATGGTTTTATGATAAGGCCATTCCCTTTATCATCTTTTTTATTTAAATCATCCTGGCAAAATAAAAACTCAAGAGGAAGATTTGTATATTTAACAAACTCTTCTAGGCCATCTTGTGGTGGAAGAACAATGGCAAATGATCTGCCATTTTTATGCATTTTTACAAAGTCAGAATTATTATATGGCAATAGATTTTTGTTTAATTTTAAAAATCCTTTTTTATATCCTGCTTCATCTCGGTCATATAAACCAATTTGCAATTTTTCGCTTTCTTTGATAGATTCGATTTTTCTATTTAGTGCACCGAAACCACCATCACCACCATCCACGGATGTAGATTCAACAGGTAAAATCTCAATTGGGATATCATTAACAGGATGTAGTTTTTCCCATGCAATATTTAATATTAGCACATCGGTTTTGCCCTCTGTATAAAGAATTGGTTTTGTATACCGTTTGATTTGCTCTGATAATTGATTGACGATCTTTTTGCTATGTTCTGACTCAATTATAATTTTTTCATATTCTTTATGAAATGTACGTTGCAATTCTGTCAGTCCAAGTTCCTCTGATAATTTAAGATTCTCGTCGTCTTTCTTATCAAAATGGAGTAGTCCTCCTATAAGTTTCAATTTAACAATTTGTGTTAAACCATCTTCTTGATGTACTCTAAAAAAATTAACTTTAGAAGAAGTTGAATCCAAAAAAGCTGGAGAGTGGCTCGCAATAAATATCTGTGAACTCTTTGAATAAGTATCAAAGAATTTTCTTGCCATTTTTGCACCTAACCCATATTCCATTGAATTCTCAGGTTCTTCAAATCCTAAAATGTAATTACCTCGATGATGAACAGCTAAAAAATTATACAGACTTGGAATATATCGTAATCGTATGCCATCTCCCCTAAAGTCGAGATTCAATCTAGTATTGCCTGAATCATCGAAATCAGTTACTACATTCAAAACTTTAAATAATTCATTTGCATATACAGGTAACGCTAATTCCGATTTTATGCCTGTTGTTTCTTGGAACTCTTCTTTCAATTCAATGACCGACTCTGAATATTTATCGGAAATTCGTCTGATTTCTCCAGATATCTCTTCTCCCTTTTTAGTTAATTGAGAAAAAATTTCATCTTGTAATTCATTTAGCAAATGACTAAAAAGTCTTTGATCTTTAATCGCCGGTACATATTCGAATTTTACTTTGTTCAAATATTGAGTCATGCTTCTATGAATAATTTTAAGGTTTGAATTGTTTATTTTACCTTGCGAAAGCTTCCTTTCAAGATTATTGGATTCTTTTGGAATAGAAGAGTATCTATCCCAAGTTTTTTTTACAGTGAAATCTGTAGGCAGTGTATTTTGAAAACCGGATCCTCTTCTAAATTTTATTTCAATTTGTATATACTGTTTCCCTTTAATACTTTTTTCACGTACTTCTGATAAACGTTGAAAATTAAAATCATTGTAAAATTTAAATTCAGTTTTCCAATCTGTTTGATTATTAAAGAATAAATTAAGTGCTTTTAATATATTTGATTTTCCCACATCATTTTTGCCTGAGAATATTAAACAATCATTTAATTCTTTTAGTTTAATATTATAAATTGACCGAAAGTATTTGATGTTTATTTCTTTAATAATATCCATTTCTAATCTCCAAACTCTGGTGCTTTTCTGTGCATTGTTCCTTGTTCATATGAATAGGCGATTTCCAATAAAAGTGGTTCACTCCAAGCCTTGCCAAAGATAGATAAACCAACCGGAAGTCCGTCAATGTTGCCCATTGGAACCGATATATTTGGATAGCCGGCAATGGCAGCGGGGGAGCTTGAGTACTGACCAAAATTATCGCCATTGGTAAGGTCGGTCTTCCAAGCCGGGTTGCCGGTGGGCGCCATTATGGCATCCAAATTGTATCTGTCCATCACGCGGTCAATTCCGCCGGCTCGGCTGTTCAATAACATTTCTTCGAGTGCATCCAAATATTCTTTGGAATTCAAGTCGCCTTTTTTCTGTGCCTGTTTCAATAGTTCATGGTCAAAATACTGCATCTCGATGTCATTCTTAAAAGTGATCTCGATCAATTTCTTCAAACTTTTCACCGGTGCATGTTTACCTAAGGAAGCAAAATAATCGTTCAATCCCTGTTTAAATTCGTACAATAAAACTTGGAAAGATGGGTCTTCAACATTGACCTTCGTAATTTCATCAATCTCGATCACCGTTGCACCTTTGCTTTCAAAATACTCGATTGCTTCATCCATCAATTTATCTACCCTAAAATGTGCCCCTTTATGAGTTGTTAAATAGCCAATCCTTTTCCCGCTAATTCCATCTTCGTTTAAAAATTGGGTATAGTCGCTATACGATTTTCCTACGCTTTGCGATGTCTTACTGTCGCGTTTATCAACTCCTGTCAGCACTCCTAAACAAATTGCGGCATCGCGTAAAGTTCTTGCCATTGGTCCGGGTGTATCTTGCGTGAATGATATTGGCACGATGCCTGCTCGGCTCAGCAAGCCGACGGTCGGTTTTATGCCGACGATTCCATTATTATTTGCCGGACATACAATAGAGCCGTTGGTCTCGGTTCCAATCGCGATGACGCACAGATTTGCCGATACTGCCACACCCGAACCGGCACTGGAACCGCAAGGATTCCGGCTGATGTCGTAGGGATTTTTGGTCTGTCCGCCCACCGCACTCCAACCGCTTGATGAAAAATTGCTGTGGAAATTTGCCCACTCACTCAAATTGGCTTTGCCAAGAATCACCGCACCGCTTTCACGCAATTTTTGTGCGACCCAAGAATCCTGTAATGGTTTGGAATTGGCAAGTGCAACCGAGCCGGCGGTAGTATTCATTTTATCATGTGTATCAATATTATCTTTCAATATCACAGGAATACCGTGCAATGGTCCGCGGATTTTACCTTTTTTCAGTTCCTTATCTAACTTTTTGGCAATCTTCAATGCATCCGGATTTATTTGCAGAATGGAATTGAGCGCGGGACCGTTCTTGTCAATTTCTTCAATTCTGTCTAAATATACTTGCACAAGTTCTGTAATTGTGTAATCGCCATTTTGATAGGCGGTTTGAATTTGGTCAATCGTGATTTCTTCTATATCAATAGTTTTGCTGCATCCAAGTAATAAAAATATCGATAAGTAAAAAAGTGGCTTTATTAGTTTCATTGGTAGTTACTCCAAATATTTAATAGAAATATGTTAATATTACATAAAATAACTATCATTTTGAACGATTACATTTCTCCTTGAAATATTGGTTAATTCATAAGCATATTAATATCGTTGTAGGTAATATCACTGATAAATTAGAATCAATTAATAAGAGGTGAATATGTTGGCGTATATTGCAGGTCCCTTGTTCAATGCAAAGGAGCGGGAATTTTTAGAGGAAATCAATTCTATTTGCAAAGCAATTGGAATTGATACGTATTTGCCTTCCCAAGATGCAGGATTATCAGGCAAAGATAACGATGCCGAAATATTTCAAATGGATATTAAGGCGCTTAACGAGGCGTCAATAGTGGTGGCAAGTTTAAACGGAGCTGATGTTGACTCCGGCACTGCTTTTGAATTGGGCTATGCTTTTGCGAAAGGGAAAAAGTTATTTGGACTTCATACAGATCTCAGAGTTTTTTCACCGACTTCAGAGGTAAATCTAATGATTTTAAAATCCTGCGTAGTTTGCCATTCATTACAAGAATTAGACACGGCTTTAAGAGACTATTTTAAAACTGAAGTTGACAGTAAAATAAACTAACAATTTGTACGATAACATTTAGAACTATGTCATACCCGCCC
>JAHJCW010000170.1 GCA_018812885.1 bacterium
ATTCCGCTATATCCTCTAAATGAAAAATTTCGAAGTGCGAGATTAGAACATCGCAGTTTACGAAAATTCATACGCAATATTCAAAATCAACTTGATAAAATCCCCGACTTTTATACCGAAGACTTTAAGCAAAAAAATAATCTCATTGATCGATCGAATGCTTTAAATGCCATCCATTTTGCTAAAGATGTTGCTCATTTAAAAAATGCAATCCATCGACTAAAGTTTGATGAACATTTCTTTTTACAATTAGGTGTGGCACTAAAAAAAGAGACTTTAGATAGAATCGGGACTAATCCATTAAATAAAACCGGACCATATGCAAAATTGATTTATGATCAGTTGACTTTTGAGCTTACCATTGCACAGAAACGAGCTCTAAAGGAAATCCATAATGATATGAAAAAACCGGTGATGATGAACCGCTTATTGCAGGGTGATGTGGGATGCGGTAAAACTATTGTTGCAATTTTAGCTTCGGCAATTGCTGTCGGAAACAAAGCACAAGTTGCAATTATGGCACCTACAGAAATTTTAGCTCATCAACATTATGAAGTCTTTAAACAATATAATGATATTGCAAAGGTTCCTACTGCATTATTAGTCGGCAATATTAATGCAAAAGAACGCAAATCAATTTTAGATAATCTAAAAAATGGTAAAATAAGTATAGTTGTCGGTACGCATGCTCTAATCCAAAAAGATGTAAAATTCAAAAGGTTAGGATTGGTTATTGTTGATGAGCAACATCGTTTTGGTGTATTGCAAAGAGGAGATTTGGTTGCAAAAGGACAAAATCCACACTTTTTAGCGATGACAGCGACTCCTATTCCCCGTACCTTATCAATTACATATTATGGCGATATGGATATATCAGTAATCGATGAAATGCCAAAAGATAGACTGCCAATTACTACTACTGTTGTACAGCCTGCGCGTTTAACAAAAGTATATAATTTTATCAATGAGCAGGTAAAGCGCGGACAACAATGTATGGTAGTTTATCCGTTGGTGGAAGAATCTGAAAAGTCCGACTTAGCCGCAGCTATAGAGGCACATCAGGAATTAAGTGAAAAAATATTTCCTGAATATAAAGTTGGTTTAATTCACGGAAGAATGAAGAAAGAAGATAAAGATACAGTCATGGAATCTTTTTTGCTAAACAAAATCAACATTTTAGTATCAACAACTGTAATAGAAGTCGGGATAGATATTCCAAACGCTACGGTTATGTTAGTTGAACATGCCGAGCGATTTGGTTTAACACAATTACATCAGCTACGTGGACGAGTTGGGCGGAGTACTCACAAAAGCTATTGTATATTAGTACAGCGCAATTTTACTGATTTGGGGAATCAAAGATTGCGGATTATGGAAAGTACAAATGACGGTTTTAAAATAGCGGACGAAGATTTAAAAATGCGCGGACCCGGAGTGTTTTTTGGAATTCAGCAAAGCGGATTTTTTAATTTCAAAATTGCCAATCTAATTTCAGACGGAAAAATATTAAAGGAAGCCCGGAGCGCAGCATTTGCTCTAATTAAAGATGATCCATCACTTCAGAAACCAAATAATGCTTTAATAAAGCAACACTTTCAAAAACATTATCAATATTTATTAAAAAATATGAGTATTGGATAAAATGGGAAAGATTGATGTAAAAAATTGTCCAGCTTGTGGCTCTAGTAATAATATTAAAGTTTTTACTGCTACTGATTACCTTGTGTCGGGGGAATTATTTGAAATAATGGAGTGCAAAGATTGTTCGCTGCGTTTTACATCACCGATACCTGATAATAATGAAATTTGTAATTATTACAAATCAGACGACTATATATCGCACACCGGAAAGGGTAACTCCATCATTAATAAAATCTATAAGATTGTACAATATTTTACTTTGCGTTCAAAACAGAAGAAGGTGGAGAAGTTTTCTCAAAAAAAATCAGGTTTAATTTTAGATATCGGTTGTGGAACAGGGAATTTTTTAAAAATTATGAAGCAATCCGGTTGGGAAATAAACGGAGTTGAAATAAATGATACAGCTAGGGGAATTGCCAGGAACAATACCGGCTCAGTTATATTGAATCAAATTGAATTCTTTGAAAGTCATCAAAAATATGATGTAATTACTCTTTGGCATTCATTGGAACATTTATTGGATCTACAAAAATATCTTGATAAAATTTCTATATCGCTTAACGCCAATGGCGTATTAATAATTGCTGTGCCAAATTATTATTCTTACGATGCTGAATTTTATAAGCAAAATTGGGCGGCTTACGATGTGCCAAGACATCTATATCATTTTTCTTATGCAGCTGTTGTGGAATTATTGGAAACATTTAAATTTAAATTATTACGTAGTCAACAATTACCATTTGATCCATTTTATGTTTCACTATTATCTGAATTATCTGTCAGACAGAAGTACAATATCATAAAGGCATTATGGATTGGATGGAAGTCGTACCGGCAAGGACGAAAGGATGCTAAAAGGGGTAGCTCAATTTTATATGTGTTTAAAAAAAATCAATGAACTGCCAAGAAATATTCTAACTTTTATATAGACAAACTATTGTTTCCCAAACTGATAATTTTGGGTTAAATCATTATAAAATTTCAATAACTAAAACTAAATTCGACGACTTTTTAGAAAGATATTTAATAAGGAACAGAAGAAATAATTTTTCGTTTTAAATATTTTAGGAGAACATTATGCCACTTGAGAGCAAATTCACAGAAGAACAACTTTTTGATAATTTAGTATCGTCTTTAGTCCACAGCGTTTGGATATCTCTTGGTAAAATTAAGAATCCGATGACCGATAAAATTGAACGCAACTTATTTGCAGCTTCAATGAATATTGATATGCTAGATATGCTTTTTAAACGAATGGATGGTAACTTGTCTAAGCAAGAAGAGTCATATCTTAGCCATGTTTTAAGTGAGATAAAGATGAACTATGTCGAAGAGAAAAAACGCGGTGATGATTTGCCCGAAGACAAGCAAGAAAAAGATACTGAACCTGCTGAAACAAAATCGAAAGGTGATGAGAAAACCAAAGAAAAAGATTTAG
>JAHJCW010000171.1 GCA_018812885.1 bacterium
ATTAATTTTAATCCGCTATGTAAATCCCCAAATCCCCTAAAAAAATAATTTCTTGAATAGTTTAAAGCGTCACATACTTCAAATCTTGGTATGTAACATGTTTTAATTAAATCTGTTCTTATTTGCCAATTCCATTCAATTTGAGTTCCATCATGATATTGTTCTAATCCACGATTTCTTGGTTCAAGTTCTGATATTATTCTTGCTATAGCAATTATTCCTAATCTTCCAACCATATAATCATATCTTTCGCCAAGTAATTGTCTACCGGTTCTACTTTCGTAAATCCATAACAAGTCATCGACTCTGGCGCGTTCACCTGCTTGCTGACGACCATTTGGAAGATAAATCCAATAGAATTCCTCACTATCAACGTTATCGTTTTCTCTAGGAGGCCAATGTGTTGTCATCCAATAATTCATTATTTGATTCCTACATTTTGTTCCAATTTAATAATTAATTCAATTATTTCTTGTAGCTTAAGATTATTAATCTCTTCACTTCTTGTCACAATATGATACCAAGAATGAGTTTTATCGTTAGTATCTTTTTTTAGGGGTTTTGCTAGTGCAACTAATCTCTCCACAATCTTTTTTCCATCAAGTGGAAAATCATTTCTTTTACTATAGATGCTTTCTAGAACAACACTAAAATCTTTATTCCTTCTTTTAGCAGAATTATAATAGAGATTGATATCTTTAGGATATTTATTTTTCAAAATATCAATTATTAAATTTTCTACTACTTTTCTTGATAAAATGAAAACAGAGGTAAAGCAATTAGCATTATATGCTCTATTAATCTCTTTGATATGCTCATTAATAAAATATTCTGATGTTTCATATTTTAATATTCTAGGCTTCAATGATTTTGTTTTTTTTGTTTTAACCTTTATTGTTACGGGTTTTTCCAATTTAAGATTTGGCATACTATCTCTGTCTTCCTGCGAAAGATGTCTCCATACCGTTTTATTGTTTTCTCGAGCATAAATTTGTGCTACTGCGTTAGGAGTACTTTTGGAATACTGAGTTCTTAATAGGGAAATATCTTTTTTTATTGTTGATTCCTTTTTATTTAATTTTTCAGCAAGGAGAGCAATAATTATCTTACTTAGTTTAGGTGTCATAAATGTGAAATTATTTTATAAAATTTGTTTCTGTTTTTATAGGACTAGTCATTTTAATCTTAAATAAACAGTCTTATTTTTGGTTTTTATTGATTTTATAATATTATTTTTACGTAACCTTGACAATGCCATTTCAACTGATTTTTTTGATAAATTTAATTTTTGCATCATTTCTGATGGTGAATTTTCCATATTGCACAATTCTAATATATCTATTTGGGTTTTTCCAGTTACGTCTTCCGGTATTTGACTTTTTGATGTAAGAATTTGTATCAACAAATCCATTTTTTCGATAATTATATCTAATTTTTCGTTATCACGCTCATCCATTAAAGCTCCTATAAATAAATGATCTTATTTATTAGACTTTTTTAAATCTCTTTTCCAACCTTCCGTATCTCGAACATTTACAATATTCATAATAGGACTTATTTCTTCTGAATTGAATCCCATCTTTTTGAGAGTGTATATTTTATCATCTCTATTATCAATTCCTTGCACTATCAGAACAGCTAATATTTTGTATAACTTATTACTTAATTTTTCAAATTGAATATCTGTCATTTTTTTGATTTTCTTATTGAATTTAATGTTACAGAAATGTTATTTGGTGTTTTTCCTGTTAATTCGGCTATTTCTTTTGGTTGCAATCCTAAGTTATTTAGGAAAATCACCTGTTCTCTAAATTCTCGTCCCTCAATACTTTGGTAAGCAAGCAGCTTAAATATAATGTCTAATTTAGATTCTAATGTTGAAAATTGTTCATTTGTCATGGTTTTTACTTCTTTTTTTGTGCTCTAATTCGATCTATAGTACCCTTTGGTATTCCGAGAATCTCTCCTGTTTCTTTATTACTAAAACCCTGCCCAACTAAAGTCATTATTTGATCATCTCTTTCTTTATTTTGGATAGATATTAATCCAATAATGATATTTAACTTGTGATTTATTTCTTGAAGTACTTTATTATCATCCATTAATACCTCTCATATGATTATAAAAATTAAAAATACAAATCATTGGGTTATTAAATTATACGCA
>JAHJCW010000172.1 GCA_018812885.1 bacterium
ACCACCATTTTTTTCTAATTTTTATAAAATCCCATAATTCTTTTAAAATTGAAAGTTTACTCATTTTTTTTACTCATAAGTTTAAAATTGTTTTTCCAAGTCACTAACTGTTTTTTCTCTCCTATTCCAATAAGATTTTACATTGCTTTGCCAAGATAAGTCTAAAAATTTAGCTCCGAATATTCTTGCTATTAATCCTATGGGTGTGACTATTAAATAAAATAAAATTATAAGTATTACTCTAGTCATGATCCAACCCAGAATTGTAGCAAAGGTCATCCAAATTATGTAAATAGGTTTTAATATCTTTGGAATAAAAATTCCCAATAGAATAAATAAGGCACCAATAACAAATACCAATTGATAATAGGATAATGCCTTCCATAACATAAATATTGATATTGCAATAAGTACACCACCGACAAGAAATCCAAATTTTCGGATTTCTTGTTTATCAGTATTAATATTTTTTATTTCTTCAATCATCTTTTTTATTTTGTCAATTAATTAGATATGTTAAAATATTGTTTTAAAAATTCATCTGCAATATGCTTATTGCCTTCTTTATTAAAATGCAAATCATACGGGACATAGTATTTACTTATTAGTTTCAGTTTTTGTTCTTCACTCCTGTTAACTTCGATAAATGAGGGGAATAAATTAATAAATCTAACATTATTATTTACACACCAATCCTGCCAAATTTGTACATGAATAGAGTTTAAGTCTTCATACCATATTTGCGATGGCCACGGATAAACGACAACTGTTAAACCAATATCATTCTCCTCAGTTAATTTTACTAACTTGTTCATATATTTTATCATTCTTGGTTTCCCACGCACACCATATTCTTGATAGTATTTATCATCTATCGTCCAGTTTGCTCTTCTATCGGTTAGTACTATATCCCAAGTATTTTTATTGTGTGTTGTTTCCAAAAGATCAACATCTTTATTGTCAATATCATTTAAATCGCTTTCATTCTGGACTTCAATAGTGTCTCGGAATAAAATATCATGTAACCAATTTATACCACTGGATAGAACAATGAAATTTTTTCTTAAAAATATTCGAATATTTTCAATATTTTGATTACTTATCAACCATGAAACCCCATAGTCCCTAGGTTCTAATTTGCCATCAGATGCATGATCGGTTTGGAAAATCACATTACCGTCATCGGATA
The DNA here is from genome assembly GCA_018812885.1 of bacterium. Taxonomy (GTDB): domain Bacteria; phylum Fidelibacterota; class Marinisomatia; order Marinisomatales; family JAHJCW01; genus JAHJCW01. Next base: position 1,190 of record JAHJCW010000172.1, read on the forward strand.
GATCATAATAACTTGCTTCGTCGTCAATATCTGCAATATCAATAAATACAACTAATTCATCAAACTTTAATCTGACGTTTTCAATTAAATATTTTACTTTTCGCCAATAAATTATCGGTGAATAGGATACTCTTCCAGCATTTAGTACTTCAATATCTTGTGATAATACTGCACTATCAATTAGACCTACGAAAGTATCTTCATAGTTTAATAAAATACCTTCAGTAAAGGAATCACCAATAAAAACTATTCTTCTTTTGTTAGTCTCCTGGTGAATTTTTCTATTAGATTTATCTTTAAAACCAAGTGAATTGGTATAAAGTATATAATTACCCAATCTTCCTGATTCTGCACTATATCCATTTTTAATAAAATCGTGATGATAATTTGGATGAGGTATACCTAATCCGACCCTTTCTTTGTTTTCCCTGATTTTCGAATATATTAAGGATAATGAAAAATCCATAACTAATAACAGTAAAAAGACAATTACCGTTATGGTCTTTTTAGGATTTCTTTCAAATACCGATCGCATAAATCTAGTCTAGCTGAAATTCTTTTTGCCAGTTAGAATCACTTTTTAATTTTGCCTGATCCTGTTTAGCTAAAATAAAATTACCCAGAACGAGATAATCCATCTCTGTTCGCATAAAACAGCGATATGCATCTTCAGGTGTGCATACAATTGGTTCCCCTCGCACGTTAAAAGATGTGTTTACAATAACTGCTGTACCAAATTTTTCATCAAACCTTGATATTAATTTATGATAACGGGGATTGGTTTGCGAATTTACAGATTGTATCCGTGCTGAATAATCAACATGGGTGACTGCGGGAATATCAGATCTAACAATATTTAATTGATCAAGTCCAAAATAGCCCGATTGTTCATTAGACATTCTTATCTGTTTTTCCTTTTTAACATTTGCTACCAATAACATATATGGACTTACTGTATTAATATCAAAATAGTCTGAAATTTTTTCTGCTAAAACAGATGGAGCAAATGGCCTAAAACTTTCACGATATTTAATCTTCAAATTCATAGTCTTCTGCATTTTTGAAGATCTTGCATCTCCTATTATAGATCGAGCACCCAAAGCTCTTGGTCCAAATTCCATTCTACCATTAAACCATCCAATCACTTTACCATCGTTAATAAAATCAGTCACTTTATCTAGTAATAAATCTTGATTCATCTTTTTATATTTATAATCATTCTCTCTAAGGAAATTTTCAATGAATGATTCACTAAACTCAGGACCTAAATAACATCCCTTCATACTATCATTCTTATTTACACTTCGGGAATTTTTTAGGTGAAGATGCCAGACTGCTAAAGCACATCCTATAGCTCCACCAGCATCACCTGCAGCCGGTTGAATCCAAATATTATCAAACAATCCCGATCTTAATAATTTTCCATTAGCTACACAATTCAAAGCCACTCCACCCGCTAAACAAAGATTCTTTTTCTTGGTCTCTTGTGATACATATTTAGCGATTTTTAGAACTATTTCTTCTGTAACCTCTTGTATAGATCTCGCTAAATCCATTTCTTTTTGGGTCAACACACTTTCTGGTTTTCTTGGTGGTCCTCCAAATAATTTATGAAATTTATTACTCGTCATTTTTAATCCTACACTGTAGTCAAAATATTTCATATTCATCTTGAAGGAACCATCTTCATTGACATCAATAAGATTATTATATATTAAATCTTTATATATTGGTTTACCGTAGGGAGCTAATCCCATGATTTTATATTCCCCGGAATTAACACGGAATCCTGTATAATAAGTAAATGCTGAATAAAGCAATCCGAGCGAATGGGGAAATTGAATATCACCTTGCAATTCTATCTTATTACCTTCCCCAATGCCATAACTTGTAGTAGCCCATTCTCCAACGCCATCCATTGTGATAAATGCTGCTTCATCAAACGGAGAGGGGAAAAATGCAGATGCTGCATGTGATAAATGATGCTCGGGAAATAATATTTTACCATCATACTTTAATTCATTTTTAATTAATTCCCTAATCCAAAGTTTTTTCTTTATCCAAAGTGGTAAAGCTTTAATGAATGATGCAATTCCTTTAGGCGCAAATGCCAAATGCGTTTCTAATATCCTTTCAAATTTTAATAATGGCTTATCATAAAAAGCTATATATTCAATTTGAGAAATGTCTATTTTTGCAAAATTAAGGCAGAAATTTATTGCGTTTATGGGAAATGCCTGATCATGCTTAATTCTTGTAAATCTTTCTTCTTGAGCCGCAGCAATAATTTCACCATCCTTTAGTAAGCACGCTGCACTATCATGATAAAATGCTGATATTCCAAGTATATACATATTAATTATTAATCTTATTTATTGTTTTAAAATTCGTAATGAAAAAGAGATATTTCTATTTTATAAAAGATGCAAAATTACAACTATATCCTTCTTGTTTCAATCAAGCTTATTTAGAAATCTTTATCCGACTTTGTCTAAATTTTTCTACTGGATCAGAAACATATTTTAATAAAATATATGAGAGCAATATTGTTATTATTATCACTGCAACTCCTTTATTAATTTGCCAATTATTCTTATCAATTAATAATCCCAATGTTCTAATTACGATTATATGAACTACATAAATTGGATATGAAAGTTCGCCGAGGCGATAATCTATCTTAGATTTTTTTGAAAATTGGAATAAAAATGGTATTGTAAATCCAACATATGCAAAGAAAAATATTGGAATCCAATATGATTCGATCGCAAAACTAAAAAGATAATTATAGGAAAAAAACATTATAAAGAAAACGCTCACGATTGATATTCTAATATTTTTATTTATCTCATTTTTTTCAATATAGCTGTATAACCTATATGACAATGTACCAACAAAGAAAAATACTAATTCAGTTGGGAAAAATCGATAAGTCCACGGATCATGGTCTAGTCCAATTGAATAAAGATACCATCTTAATAATAAAGTTAAGACTATAAACAATAAAATCACTTTTGTCTTTCGCCTAACAAGAAATGGAGCAATTAAATAATATGACAGTTCTAGCCCAAGCGACCATGCATGTGGTGCTAATAAAAATCTATAGTATGCAGTATCTATATGATTGAAATCACTAGTGAGAAACAAAGAACCCGTGTTGAAATCACAACCAAAAAAGAAAACAATGTCTTGACCCCAAAGAAATATATTGGTAAATATTTGTATCAATAAAGGTCCTATACCCATAACATCATTATATGCTACGTATGGAGTTAGACTTTGCCAGTTATTATAAATTAGATAAGATAAGACACCGACACCAACAGTAAGACTAAGCACCACCCAATAAATTGGAAATACTCGCAGAAGTCTGTTACTTAAAAATAACGAGTAGCTTCCCTTGCCAATATATTTTCTATTCAGCACAAATGTCATATAAAAACCAGACATTATAAAAAATATCTTCAATGCATAGGGTCCGCTAATCCAATTTATTATTCGGAGAGATCCCGAATGCTCCATGACAATAATTAGTGCTAGTATTATTCTTAAAACACCCATAATAATATCTCAGTTAATATTTCCTAATTACTTACTTTATTAAATTTTTATTAATTAAAGAATCTAATAGTGCGTTTGTAAATATTTCTGCACCTCTAGAATTAAAATGAACATTGTTATAATACATGCTATCATGAAATACATCACTTTGGTTAGTATAGAAATCTAAAAATGATATATTATCAAACTTCGCTGAAATACTTTTTAAATATTTACTGTGATCAAGCTCGATGGAATCAATGTAAGTATTCTTTGTTCGTTCTAACCAAGAAGGTGTTACAGGAGATTGAATGATAATCACATTCATATCCGTATCAGCGATATTTTCAATCATTTTATTTAAAACTTTCTTTCTAATTCCATCATGTTTTGAATCTAAATACCAAAAAACTTTTGATGTATCCTTATAAATATCCACTCCTTGAAAATCAAACTTAGACATATCTCCGCTAACCTCCACAAATCCGTCCGTGTCTATCCTGTTGTCTGAAGGATTTAACTTGATATCAGCTTCTAATTTTAGCAATTCCTTTAATATTAACTTCATTCTTTCGTGCATCATATTTAAATAGCGTTTTCCGAATAGTTTAATATTATCTATTGTTGATATATAAGTAACATAAGCTTGTGATATACTCCATTCATAAATAATATTATCATTTGCTTCAGTGCTACTTATACTTATAATTAGCGTGTTGTTTTTATTGACTAGATCATGAGTCATTAACGCATTATATAAAATAGCGATATCTCCTCCACTAATTCCAATGTTCACAGTCTTGATTCCTAATCGTTTCTCTAAAATACTAGAAATAATTTGCTCCTCAGCACGGGAATCACCGCCTACGATAATCATTGGTTCATTATTATTTTCTATCAATGAATTAATCTTTTTATTAATGACGCTACTGAACGAGTAATGGGCAAATTTTGGTATATTATATAGTATGATTATCGGAATAGAAAAAATTAAAAGTTTAATAATAAATTTTTGCATTATGATATTTTAAAATTGAAAATAGATAAATTCACTTGGTTCAAGATAACCAAATACTAGGATACTAATTATTAAAAAGTAATAGACTAACCATCGTGCCCAAATCGGTTTTGTTTTTAACCATACTCGTACTGATTGTTTACGTTGTAAAAGATGGTGAACTCCCAATATCAGTATTGCAACAATACCAATAAATATTTCCAATACAGGTAATTCAAACCCGTAATTAAAAATTCCCGGAGTTATTCCTATTTCGCTGATTCTACGTATTACATCACTAATTCCCGTAAATAAGTGACTTACAATAAATATTGCATCAGAAAGATTATTTGCTCTGAAGAAAATCCAACCAAATAATACGATATGAAATATAAATAATACTCTCAAAGTCTTTTGCAGAAATGGTACTTTATCTAATTTGAATAATTGCGTTAATTTTGGACGTATGTTTCGTGTCCAGTACTAAAATAAATAATACGACCCGTGCAATCCCCCCCAAATTACGAACGTCCAATTTGCCCCATGCCACAAACCGCTAATCAAGAATACTATCATTATGTTATAATACCAGCGCCAACGTGTAGTGTTATTACCACCTAATGATTTGTATAGATAATCTCTGAACCAAGTAGATAATGAAATGTGCCACCTTTGCCAAAATTCCCTAATTGATTTTGCAAAATACGGACGGCGGAAATTCTGCATTAAATTTATACCAAAAACTTGCGCTGCACCGATTGCGATATCGGAGTAGCCGGAAAAGTCACAATAAATTTGGAAAGCAAAAAGGTAGGTTCCAATTAAAAGTGGTAAACCGGCAGCATCATTTGGATTGCTATATACTTGATTTACAATAACAGCTACACGATCGGCTATTACAACCTTCTTAAAAAATCCCCATAACATCAGTTTTAGACCATCAGTTACACGGTCATAATCAAAATTATATTTTTGCACTAATTGAGGCAATAAGCGGGTTGACCTTTCTATAGGTCCTGCAACCAACTGTGGGAAAAATGCCACATAAAGAGCAAATATTCCCAGGTGCTTCTCAGGACCTCGTTTACCACGATATACATCAATGGTATAACTCAAAGTCTGAAATGTATAAAATGAAATCCCGACAGGTAGCAATACTTTAAATGTAGGTACATTATAAAATAAATTATAATGATTAAACAATGCATGAAGTGAGTCATTGAAAAAATTGAAATATTTAAATCCAAAAAGCAAACCAAAATTTACAAGTAAACTTAAAATTAAATATAATTTTCGTTTTGATTGAAAAGTTTGCTTTGACATTTGAATTGCAACAAAATAATCAATCAATGTTGAGGCAAAAATGAGTAGTAGATACTCGGCTTTCCAGCACATATAAAAATAGTAGCTGGCTGCCAATAGAAACATCCACCTAAATCGATGGGGCAATAGAAAGTAGAAGAATACTACGATGGGAAAGAAAATTAAAAATTGAGTGGAATTAAAAAGCAATTAATATCTCTTTCATTTTTATTTTCACAAATAAGATGGATGCTCCATGCCAGTATACTAAACTCGAACTTTTTGAACTTTTCTGAATCATTTTATTTCAAACATTTTAAAATTAATAGCTATCAATATCATTTAGGGCAAGAAAATAAACAATCACCTTTAATAAAAACAAGCAAATCAAAGAAAGACAAGCAGGAACAGGTTAATTATTTAATACTGAAAAAGTATTGGAGGATAAGCGAGCTTGAAAAATAATTAGTCCTTAGAACTACTACTCTTATTCTTTCCCTTTCTTCTTTCTTTTGATGTTGTTTTGGTCTCTTTTCTCTTTATCCGTACATGGCTCCTGCTCTTGCCGGATCGTTCTTTGTTGAATTTTGATATGTTTAGGCGCTGACCTGAAACAACAATCTTTCCAAGCAAGTTAAGTGTATCTTGGGGGATTCCCTCGAGCAAATCAACTGTGCTAAAATCTTCAAATATTTCTATCCTACCGATATATTTACTATCCAACCCACCTTCGTTAGCAATAGCACCAACTATATTACCAGCTTTAACACCATGTGAATGTCCAACTAAGATTTTATAGGTCTCCATTCCTGTAATAGGCTGAGTAGATTGCTTACGCTGTTTTTCTCTACGGTCACCTCCTCTTCCATTGCCGCGTCGTTCATATTTATCTGATTTCTCAGGCACCGACTTTTCTAAACTTGTTTCTTTTTGATGTTTTAGTAGCAAGGGATTCTCACCTTGTAGAAGTTTTGCCAGGGCGGCTGCAATCTCGATGGATGGCACATTTGATTCCATACGGTACTGATCAATTATTTGTGCGTACTGCTCCAGGTCATCTGTGCCCAAGGTTTGGGTAATCCGATCCTTAAAGCGTTCAATACGTTTGTCATTGATGTCAGACGCGGTCGGCAGTTTCATCAATTCGATTTTTTGTCTAGTAGCTTTCTCGATCGCGTAAAGCAATCGTTTTTCACGGGGGGCCACGAACATGATAGCTTCGCCCTTCTTTCCCATACGGCCGGTACGACCGATACGATGAACATAACCCTCAGTATCATATGGGATATCATAATTGATTACATGGCTGATGCGGTCAACATCTAATCCCCGTGCAGCCACATCAGTGGCTACTAGAATGTTGATTTTCCTGGATTTCAGACGTTGGATTGTGAGCTCTCGTTCACGCTGTCTTATATCGCCATTCAGTGGCGATGAAGCATAACCACGTGCTTCCAATTTTTCGGCAAGTTCTACAGTACTTATTTTTGTTCGGACAAAAATAAGAATTGCGTCAAAAGTTTCTGCCTCAAGAATCCTAGTTAATGCGTCCAGCTTATGATGTCCACTCACCATCCAATAACGTTGATTAGTGGTCTCTACGGTAGATGTCCTTGTCTTGATGGTGACTTCTCGTGGGTCGTGCAAATATTTCTGGGCGATTCTACGGATGGCAACCGGCATTGTGGCAGAAAATAAGGCGATTTGTCGATTTTCCGGTGTTTGCTCCAAAATCCATTTCACATCGTCGAGAAATCCCATGCGCAGCATTTCATCAGCTTCATCTAATACTAAGGTAGAAATTGCGTCAAGGTTTAACGTACCGCGGCGCATATGGTCCATGACTCTTCCTGGTGTTCCAACAACAACTTGAACCCCTCGTTTCAATTGTTGAAGCTGCCCGGTGTAACTTTGTCCACCATATATCGGTAGAATATGGAAATTCTTAAGGTGGGCGGCATAACTCTGAAATGCTTCAGCAACTTGAATAGCTAATTCACGAGTAGGAGTAATAACCAATGCTTGAGGATACTTACTTCTTAAATCAATTTGCGATAGTATTGGTAAAGCAAAAGCCGCAGTTTTTCCGGTCCCGGTTTGGGCTTGACCAATTAGGTCATATCCTTCTAGTAGTATTGGAATTGTTTCACTTTGGATTGGAGATGGTGATTCGTAGCCAAGCTCTTTGACTGCTTTTAAAACAGTATCGGCTAATCCGAAGTCATTAAATTTTATATTTGTTGTTTGTTCATTATTCATAGTTTTTATCCTTTTATCAAATTGACTATGTAAGGATTATGTAAAATATTGGAAAAAATAGCCTTAGTACCAAACGGCAAAAAGGCTGTTCTACTCCGTAACAGTACTCCAAACTTGAACTTTTTAACCTTTTCTGAATTCATTTATATAAAGCGTTTTAAAAACAAAGGATACCGTTACTATTTAAAGCGGGAAAATAGCCAGCCACTGCCTACAAATACAAGAGAATCAAAAACAGGACCGCATGTCCATTAGTAGCAAAAATAGTCCATTTTTCCTCGGGCATCATCCACCAATAAAATGAAGGACGAAAATAATTTGGATCAAAGTTTTATACTGTCTTGCGATAACGCCAGGTTGCCAAACTGAGTATTGTAATTCCATATATGACCAGCGCAGCTATATCTTGGTAAATATCGCGGAATCCCGATCCCTTTAACAATATCGTACGCACCAGTTTCATAAAATAAGCTATGGGATTGATGATGTTGATAGTCTGAGCCCAGTTCGGCATGGTTTCGACAGAAGTAAAAAGTCCGCTCATCATCATAAAAACCATTATTAAGAAATAGCTAATAAAAATTGATTGTTGGAGAGTACTGGCAAGCGTAGAGATCAATAAACCGATACCAAGGATAGTAATTAGATAAATTGACGCTGTTGTGAATAATACAAAAAGACTGCCGTTGATTGGAATATTAAAAAGAATTTTGCCAATAGTTAATCCAAATCCAAGTTCTACCAAACCAATTATCAAGAATGGCACTAGTTTGCCAAAAATGAACTGATATTTACGGATAGGTGTAACATTTATCTGTTCGATCGTACCAAGTTCTTTTTCGCGAACTATATTCAAGCCCGATAAAAAAATACCGATCACTGTTATCAGGATTGCTAGTACAGCCGGCACCATGAATACTTTATAGTTCAATTCCGGATTGTACCAAAATGAAGGTTTAGCTGAGATACTCTGTAGTGTCACTACATTTTTTGGTAATTGATACCATTTAGTAATTATCTCTCGATTAAAACCACCGATTATTGATGCTGCATAACTGTAACCTATTCCGGCTACTGTTCCATTAATTGCATTAACAAGGAGTTGCACTTCAGCACGATTTTCTTGAACAAGGTCTCTCTCAAAATTTCCGGGTATGTTCAGGATTATATCGGTCTTACCTCTTTCCATGGTTTCATCGGCTTCATCCAATGATGTCGACCAATTAGAAATCCGGAAAAACGGTGAAGCGGAAAAACGGTCAACCAATAGACGGGAGGTAACTGACAGATCCTGATCAACTATAAAAATATTTAGATTTTTCATCTCCATTGTAGCAGCATTAACCAAAACAACTTCCCCTTTTAAAAGAGATAGCTCCATTTGTAAGAATTATCGCAGTTGATGCGAGTTTTCCAGTTTTATATCAAGCAGGAATTAAGCCTGATGTAGTTGTTTCTATGGAACGGGTAAAGGAGAGTGCACGCTTTTTTCAACAAGTACCCAGAGAAGCTTATGAAGACG
>JAHJCW010000173.1 GCA_018812885.1 bacterium
CGAATATAAGCGGTACAACATGTCTGCCCAATCTTGGCTCTCGGTACCACCAGCTCCCGGATGGATAGTTAATATTGCATTAGACATATCCATTTCACCGCTAAGCTTTAATTTTAATTCAATATCCCTTATTGCGGTCTCATATTCAGATAGTTCAACTACAATATCTGATTCTGATGCTTCGTCGGATTCAGCAAATTCAAATAGTACTTCTAAATCACTACGGCGACGTTCAAAATCCTGCCACAGTTCTAATTCTTTTTTTATAATTGATATATTTTTAAGGATAGATGAAGCTTTATCACTATTGTTCCAGAAATCAGCGGTGGTTGATTCCTTACGTAGTTTAGTTATAATGGATTTCTTTGATTCAAAGTCAAAGATGCCTCCGCAATTCATTATACTTTAACTCGGTTTTACTAAATCGGTCCTTTAATTCGTTTAAATTCATTACTCAAAATTAATAAGACTTATAGATATATCGTACCACCAATACGATGCACATTTCCTAAATCATGATTGGAAAAACTATAGTCAAGATCAATGGAGTAATTCAAATTACCAAATGTCAGCCCTATTCCCCCTTGTAAATAGCCGTAGTTTAAACCACCACGCACGTTTACTACATCAAATAAAGTTAACTCAGCACCATATTGTGTTTCATTTGAATATAATGAATTCTTCTGTAAAAGTAGTTTATATTTAATTGGAAGATGATTAAATGTTTGAGAATAACCTATACCGGTAATTAATTGCATTGGAATATCATCTCTTTTCCCGGAACTCCAATACATTCTTGTATTCACAATATTGTTTAGCGACATACCGAACGCTAATTCATTTAACCAATCATATAAAAATATTTGTTTTAAATCTAGTAGAACCATTCCACCGATATCAATACCTATTCCAGTTCCATCAACTTTATACAAATCTTTTTGTAATAATTTTACATTTATTCCAATTGGTATTTTTAAGGGAATCTCAGCGAATCTCCATCCGAGATCAAGATTATATTCAACACTTTTGGATAAATTAATAATTAAAGCGGACTCGCGAGTGTTAAATGAATTAAATCCCCGAGCAACTAAAGCTCTTATAGAATCTCGTCTAGACTCTAAATCAGTAATATTCTTCACTTCCGGCCGTTCAAATATATCATTGACCGATAAATTCAAACCGTGAATTCCCCATTGATAACCATTTTTTGTGGGATGAGAAAATCCTAATGTGTAATACTCTGCTAATTCAAATTGATTCACGTACATTCCGGTGAAGGTATTATTTGATAAGAAAGCTGTTGCGGCAGGATTGATTAAATAACCTCCAACATTTTGTGGTAATGCTACAACGGACCTTCCTAAACCTACCGAACGGGAAGATGCACCTATATTTAAAAATGCATCTCCATAGCTTGTCTCTTGACTTAACAAAACAGATAAAACGATCATGAAAGCTGTAATGAATTTTTTCATTTCGCTAGCATAATCTAACCTATTTCACAAATAATCATTCACTTTTTTGATTTATCTAATCACCGGATGAGATAAATAAACGATCATTTAAAAAACGCCTTAAAGCCATTTCATCTTGACCAAGATTTACGAGGCGACCGTTTTCAGCAACAGAGATACGATGAGTTTCCTCGGAGACCACCACTATTAACGCGTCAGTTTCTTCTGAAAGACCTAATGCTGCGCGATGCCTTGTTCCCATTTCCGGGTCAACCATCGTACTGTCGGTAAGAGGTAGAATGCATGCTGCGGCTTCAATGATCTCATTTTGGATTATTATTGCACCATCGTGCATCGGAGAAGTTGGATTAAAAATTGATATTACGAGTGGTGCAGTGACCTCAGCCTTTAAAGGCATTCCGGCATCCTTATACATCCTAAGACCGGTTTCTCTTTGGAATACGATTAATGCTCCCCATCCTCGGTCGATAATTTGGTTAGTCGCATCAACTATAGCTTCAATAGATTTTGCAGAATCTACCTTGAATATTGAACGAAAAAATCGATTCTGGCCAACGTAAATAAGCATTCTTCGAATTTCAGGTTGAAATAATATTACGAATGCAACGACCCAAACTGTTTCAAATTGATTAACTAACCATGATGTTGCTGAAAAACCAAAAGAATTAAAAATAAACGATGCAATCAATAAGATTATCAGGCCAACCAACATTTGTCCTGCTCGTGTACTTTTAAAATATTGGTAAACTTTGTAGAACAACCAACTTACCAATAATAAG
>JAHJCW010000174.1 GCA_018812885.1 bacterium
GGTAAACAATGCATAAAGTAAGTATCTTTTCCGGTTAATTTCATGATATTTTCATTTACCTGAAAATCTACAAACAACTTTTCGCGTGCATCAGCTTGGTCTTTTTGTCCCATGGATGCCCATACATCGGTATAAATTACATCAGCATCTTTGACTGCTGATTTTAAATCATGTGTTATAGTAATTTATGACATACCAGCTTCCTGTGCAGATTGTACTGTATCCTCGTCTGGTTCAAATCCTTCCGGGCAGGCACATACAAAATCCAAAGAGAGCCGTTCTGCTAATTTTAACCACGAATGCACAATGTTATTTCCATCGCCTACATACACAATCTTTGGTTCATCTAAGTTTCCGCGATGTTCTAAAATTGTTAGAATATCTGCCATTATTTGGCAGGGATGGTTGTAATCGGTTAAACCGTTAACAACCGGAATTGTGGCATGCTCGGACAATTCCAACATATGCTTATGCTCAAACAAACGTGCCATAATAATATCATTATAGCGGCTGAAAACCCGTGCAATATCTTTGACAGCCTCCCGCTTCCCGATACTAATATCATTTGGACCCAGATAAAGTGCATGTCCACCCATCCAAGTGAAACCTGTTTCAAACGATACCCGTGTACGAGCCGATGGTTTGGCAAATATCATAGCCAAAGAACGATCTCTAAAAATATGATGTTTATCCTTTTTATGAAATTTTTCTTTTAGCTCACGCGCTAATTCTAAAGTATCAAGAATCTCTTCCGTCGTAAAATCTGTAATATGTATAAAATCTCGTTTCATCTGCTCTCCAACAAATTCAAATTATTATAGAATATACCTGCTCAAATCCTCGTCTTTGACAATGCCTTCAAGTTTTTCCTCTACAATTGTTTTTGTGATCGTAATCTTTTTATCTAGCTTACCGGCATGCTCAAACATATAATCATCAAGTACCGTTGTCATTATAGTATGCAACCGTCTAGCACCAATGTTCTCGGTTTTGTTATTCACTTCTGTTGCTATTTCCGCTATAGCTTTAATTGCAGATTTGTCGAAATCCAATTCCATTTTTTCAGCTGCTAATAAAGCAGTGTACTGTTTTATCAAAGCTGATTTGGGATGAGTCAATATCTTGATAAAATCTGATGTTGAAAGTTTATCCATTTCAACTCGAATTGGAAAACGTCCCTGCAATTCCGGAATCATATCCGCAGGTGTCGCCGCATGGAACGCTCCTGCTGCAATAAATAATACGTGATCAGATTTTACAGATCCGTATTTGGTTGGCACAGTGCTGCCTTCCACAATAGGAAGCAGATCGCGTTGTACACCTTCACGACTCACATCCGGACCGGAAGAATTTCCATTACCAACGACTTTATCGATTTCATCTAGAAAAACGATTCCATTATTTTCGACATTATCTTTTGCAATTCGTACAAGCTCATCTTGGTCAATAAGTTTTTGAGCTTCTGATTCGACTAAATAACTACGCGCATCTTTTACTTTCATCCTACGACTTTTTTTACGGCCCGGCATAACATTTGAAAGCATATCTTTGATATTTGATCCAATATCTTCCATTCCCATCGGACCAAAAACCTGCATTCCAATCGGCATGGAATCTTGTTTTACCTCAAGATGAACTTCCTTATCCTCAAGATCACCGTCCTCTAGCTTCTTCATCATGCTGGTACGTGTACGATTACTGCGTTCTTCCTCTTCCGGTGTTCGATTACGGTTCTTGCGATTTTCATCAGGTACTAATAAATCAATTAATCGTTCCTGCGCTCTTTTAAAGGCACGACCCGCTACTGCTTTTTGTTTTTCCATTCGTACCATATTTACGGCAGTATCAGTTAGATCGCGAATAATTGATTCAACATCGCGACCGACATAACCTACTTCAGTAAATTTACTTGCCTCGATTTTTATAAATGGAGCGTTAGCAAGATTTGCCAAGCGCCTTGCTATTTCAGTTTTGCCAACCCCGGTTGGCCCAATTAATATTATATTGTTTGGCAATATCTCATCCCGCATGCCCTCAGGTACTTGCTGCCTACGCCACCGATTTCTGAGAGCAATCGCAACCGCTCGTTTGGCTTTGCTTTGTCCAACAATATATTTGTTTAATTCACGTACAATTTGACGCGGAGTTAATTCTTCTGTCATCCTTCCAATACCGTAATTGAATCATTAGTATAAATACACAATTCCGAAGCGATTTTTAGCGACTCATGAACAATCTCAAGTGCTGATTTTGATGTACTGTTTAATAATGCAGTAGCTGCTGATTGCGCGAATCCACCCCCCGAACCAATAGCCACAATAGGCCCATCCGGTTCAATAACATTACCATCACCTGATACAATAAAACTGCTTTTCTTATCCATTAATGCTAATAAGGCATCTAAATGACGTAGATACTTGTCCGTACGCCAATCTTTCGCCAGCTCCACAACCGAACGTCGTAAATCACCTTCGTATTCTTCTAATTTTTGTTCAAATTTCTCGAATAGCGTCATCGCATCAGCAGCTGCGCCGGCAAATCCACCCAAAACATTTCCTTTGACGGTGTCAAATTGCCTTACTTTAATTGCTTTTTGTTTTAATGCCATATCTCCAAATGTAACTTGACCATCGCCACCAAGAGCAATTTTGTTCTTTTTACGAACACCTAAAATGGTAGTCGATCTTATTTTTAATTTTCCCAATTCATTCTTCCTTTATTGCCCCAGAGATCACTGAGATATTTTATTGAAAATTGAATATTGATGATTGAATATTTGAAGCGTGATGCGTGAACATTTTTTCTTGAACCTTAAAACTTTCTTTCTTTTTCCTCTGTGATCTCTGTGGCTTTTAATTTTTATTTTTCTTTGCGTCCTTTGCGGTTCATTTTTTTATTTTACTAACAACTCAAATAATTTTGAATCCGCCGGTAAAACAAGTGTGGTACTTGTATCTATAACACTTTTATAGGTTTCCAATGTTCTAAGAAATTCATAAAAGTTAGGGTCAGCAGAATATGCTTTTGCATATATCCCCAGTGCAATTGCTTCGCCTTCACCACGCGTTTCTTGAGCTGATTTATAAGCATCGGCAAGAATGATTGTCTTTTCCTTTTCAGTAGTAGCAACAATTTTTTGCGATTCTTCATCACCTTCTGAACGATATTGATTTGCTTGACGTTCCCTTTCTGCTTGCATTCGAGCATAGATGGAGGCTTCATTTTCCTCAGGTAAATCAACACGTTTAATTCTGACGTCTACGATCTCTATTCCATACGGCAAAGTTGCTTCATAACTTCCTTTTGTTACCGTATCCATTATCTGTTCACGATTATCAGTAATAATATCGGCCATATTATGTAAACCAAGTTCACGACGAATTTCAGAATATACAATATCGTCTAAACGTGTTATTGCCGTAGGAATTGTCTGCAAGGTTTGTAAAAATAATAATGGATCAACAATCTTCCAGCGTACGTAGTTATCAACAATTAGTGTTTTTTTATCAGTACTTAAAACTTCTGCCGGCTGAACATCATATTCCAATAATCTCTTATCAAAAAATACTGCATTTTGGATTGGTGCTGGTAATTTCAAATGCAAACCGGGATTTTGTATTGTATGAACGGGTTTACCGAATTG
Organism: bacterium; assembly: GCA_018812885.1. Lineage (GTDB taxonomy): Bacteria > Fidelibacterota > Marinisomatia > Marinisomatales > JAHJCW01 > JAHJCW01. The sequence goes on from JAHJCW010000174.1 coordinate 3,644, forward strand.
TAAGATTACAACTTGTTCGGTTACATCAACCTTAAATATTGTGGTAAATAAAATAAGTGCAATTATAACAACAATTATGATTGTTAATTTTTTCATAGTTCGCCTCCTACTGTCCGCTTAAGTTGAGTAAGTTTAACAAATTTCCGTCCTTATCACTCGGCACAATATATTTTTTCACTCCCGGAAGAATTTCTTCCATGGCTTCCAAATATAATCTTTTCCGAGTCACATCCTTCGCTTTGCGATATTCAACCAACATCGCACGGAATTTTGCCACATCACCTTCCGATCTCTTGATACGGGCTTCCTTAAACCCCTCTGCTTCTCTTAGCATAGCCTGTGCCTCTCCGCGCGCCTTAGGAATGACATTATTACGATATCCCTGTGCTTCATTGATCTTTCGGTTTTTATCTTCTTTCGCTGAAGCAACATCCTTAAATGAGGCTTCTACCTGTTTGGGCGGTGAAACCGATTGAAGTTGAACTGCAACAATTAGTATTCCGGTTTCGTATCTTTCCAAAATTTGTTGCATTAGAATTTGAGTTTCTTCTTGAATTTGGAATTTACCGGTTGTCAATGCTTCATCAATTGTATGCTGACCAATCACTGTACGTAAAGCAGATTCTGATACTTCTCTTATTGTAAGTTCAGGGCCTACGAAATTGAATAAATAATCTTCAGCATCCTTTATTTTGTATTGAACAATCATTTCAGCATCAACTATATTTTCATCTCCGGTAAGCATCAAACTTTCATATTCAACTTTTTTAAACTGCTGATTACCGATGTGACGGAATCCGACTTCTGATCTTTTTACTTCGGTTACTTTGGGAGTATCAACCTATTCAATTGGAATAGGTAAATGATATCGTAAACCCGATTGAGCTACACGAGTTACTTTCCCAAAAGTTCTTACAACTCCAACTTCATCAGGACCGACACTATAAATACCTGTTAATAACCATAATACTAATACAACTCCAATTATTGGCATAACACCGAAGGATAATAGCTTTTCAGGGATGTTAATTTCTACATCTCCAAACTTAATTTTACGTCCTGCCATAATTTCTCCTTATTATTTTAATTCTCGTCGCAATCGTGCGACAGGATAATTAAGCTGTTCGCGGTATTTTGCTACTGTTCTACGAGCAATATCATATCCGACAGCTTGTAATTTTTCAGCTAACTTTTCATCATTATACGGTTTTTTCTTATTTTCGTTCTCAATAATATCTTTTAATACTTGTTTAATTAAGTTTGTACTAATTATCTCTCCGGATTGTTTCTTTGCGCTTTCAGTGAAAAACGATTTTAATTCAAAAATACCAAAAGATGTATCAACATATTTCCCTCTTGTAGATCTACTTATTGTAGATATATCCATTTCAATTTCATTAGCGATATCTTGAAGCTTCATCGGATTTAAGTCCTTTGTATCACCTGAAAAAAACTGCGGCTGTTTGTCGATAATAGCTTTCATGACACGGATTAGGGTGTTACGGCGTTGCTTGATAGCTTCAATAAACCAATTTGCGGAATCGGATTGCTCCTTTAGATATTTTCGAGCATCGGTAGATATATGGGCACCCTCTTCCAATAAACCAATATAATCCGGGCTAATACGCAATTCAGGCAAGCCGGAATCATAAGTTTGAATACTCCACTCACCATCACGCTCTCTTACAATTAAATCAGGAATTACAATTTCCTCTTTACTCGCTATTTTCCCTTCACCGGGACGAGGATTTAAATGCGTAATAACTTCTTTAGCTTCTGCTAATTCGTCTTCAGTACAACCCAGTTTTCTTTGTAAAGATTCATAGCGTTTATTGCTAAAGTCATCTAAGTACTCTGATATTATGCGGTAAGCTAAAGAATCTTTTTTATCTTCCAATTGAATCAATAGGCATTCTCTTAGGTCACGAGATGCAATTCCCAATGGTTCTAAATGTTGAACAAACTTCAGAATTTTTTCTACATTTTCCTCATTTGTATTTAATCTGTCAGCTATCAATGATAATTCAACAGTAAAATACCCTCGGTCGTCTAAATTCCATAATATTTCCTCAGCGATAACATGTTCAAATGCGCTTAGTCCGCAAATATCTAACTGCTCTACTAATTTTTCAATGAAATCAAGTTGATATTGTTGAGGTATGTCTTTATTATCGGGAGAATATTGCAATAATGATCTTGGCTCGGGTTCATCTGCATCAAATGATATGTCCATCGTATCCCCGTCTGAATCATCCGAGGATATTGGTGTATCATCTTCTCGTTGTATTTCTTCTAAAACAGGATTGGTTTCAAGCTCATTCAAAATTTTTTGTTCAAGATTAACAATATTTAGCTGTAAAAGTTTAGCTAATAATATTTGGCGGGGAGCTAATATTTGTTTTTGGACTAATTTTTGTTGAAGTCTTTGCATTATAGTTGAAATCTTTGTCCAAGATATAAACGTCGTACTTCTTCATCTCCTGCTAACTCGTCAGATGTACCGGATTTTAAAATTCTGCCTTCATATAAAAGATATGATCTATCTGTAATGGAGAGTGTCTCACGTACATTGTGGTCGGTTATTAATACACCAATATCTCTATTTTTTAATGAATGGACAATTGATTGGATATCTTCGACTGCAATTGGATCAATACCTGCAAACGGCTCATCTAATAAAATAAAATCCGGATCCAATGCTAACGTTCTGCAAATTTCTACTCTACGACGTTCACCCCCTGATAGATTATATCCTTTGCTATTCCTGATATGTTTTATAGATAAATCGTTCAATAAATTCTCAATTATCTGCTCTCTTTCATCCTTTTTATTATTAGTCATTTCTAATACTAATCTTAAATTTTCCTCAACGGTAAGTTTACCGAATATTGAAGGTTCCTGCGATAAATATCCTAACCCTAATCTAGATCTTTTATACATTGCCAATTCTGTTATGTCTTCATTATCGAGAACAATATGTCCCTTAGATGGCTTGATCATACCGGTAATCATATAAAAAGTTGTTGTTTTCCCTGCACCATTGGGACCTAGCAAACCCACAATTTCTCCTTTACGTACCTCAATGCTGACATCATTTACAACCCAGCGCTTACCATACTGCTTAAATAATGATTTCGTCTTTAATCCGGTATGATTTTTCATTTGCCTGTTACTCCGCGTGGTTTTAAAATTTTCCAACGTTCCATATTTACATCGGATTCAAATCCGATACCGTATAACGTATCGCCAGTTTCAGTTGTAATCATTACAGAATCGTCAGTGAAAATTAATTCCCGTGTATTATCCCATGACAGAGTATCAGTAAACAGGGTAACACCGCTATCGGACTTAACTATAATGTTGTTAAGAGCCCGTAGGAAATTGGTGCGTTCATTTATCTCGGCTTTATCCGCCGATAAACTTGAAATATGTTGTTCGCCTGCATCATAAAAGTCAATTTGAACATTATTTTCTAAAGATATTATTCTTTTATCGTTAAACTGTTCAAGATAATCTGCCTTAATATTTGAACGTTTGACACCTACATTGGTAATTGTGATTCTTACATCCCA
>JAHJCW010000175.1 GCA_018812885.1 bacterium
CACGGATAGAACTCTTTTTAAAAAGGTATTAAACATTATTTATAATTAACAAATATTTTATCTTTTACTACCTGTAATGCTTCTTCATATCTACCTTGAGTAGTTAATATCCAATCAATTGCTTCACGAAAAGCTCCATTCCCACCATCTTTGTTAGTTACATATAATGCAATATTTTTAACTAGGTCAACGGCATTATTGACTGCAATAGGCACTCCAACTTGATGCATTACCGGTAAATCAATAATATCATCGCCAATATAGGCGATCTCGTCATCACTAAGATTATATTTCTGCTTCAGCTTAGTATAGGACTCAATTTTATCCAATGTTCCATTAAAAACATCTTCAATGTGTAATTCTTTTGCTCTTATCTCCGTAGCTTTTGAATACCTTCCTGATATAAGTGCAATTTTCAAATTTACAGCACGAGCAACTGCCATACCTGAGCCATCGGTTACATTAAATTTTTTATACTCATCGCCGCTGTCACTTTTATATATAGCTCCGTCGGTTAATACACCATCAACATCTGATATTATAAATTTAATACGCGATACTTTTTCTTTTATTGACTTACCCATTTTCTACCATAGCTTCACGAAGATGTTTAACTTTTATTAACAATTTTTCTAATTGATCCAATGGCCATTGTGTTGCTGAATCTGATTTAGCATTTTCAACATCATCATGCACTTCCATAAATAATCCATTGCATCCTGCAGCAATTGCGGCATGGATCATTGTTGGAATGTATTTCCGTAATCCGCCGGTTGAGTGACCGATATTACCCGGCATCTGTGCACTATGAGTCCCATCAAAAATTACCGGATATCCTGTTTCATCCTGCATTATTGGAATTGAGCGCATATCTACAATTAAATTATCAAATCCAAATGAGTTTCCGCGTTCGGTAATTAATATTTGCTTATTATCGGTACTTTCAATTTTTTCTACAATATGTTTCACTTTCCAGGGAGATAAGAATTGCCCCTTTTTCACATTTACCGGTTTACCTGTATTCCCAACTGCAATTAATAAATCGGTTTGCCGACACAGAAAAGCCGGTATTTGGATTATATCTGCAACTTCTGTAATTGCTGTTGCCTGTTCCGGCAAGTGTATATCGGTAATAATGGGAATATCCAATTCTCTTTTCACATCTGCTAAAATTTGCAATCCTTTATCAATACCGGGTCCTCTAAAAGCTGAAACGGAAGTGCGATTTGCCTTATCATATGAACTTTTAAAAATAAATGGTAACGCCAACCGGGCCGTGATTTTTTTAATTGCCTCTGCCATCCTCATCGCATGGTCTCGGCTTTCAATAACGCAAGGACCTAATATCAACGGAAAGTTCTTACCGCCGAAAGAAATAGTTTCGGTTATATTAATTAATTTCAATTTTAATTTATTTTTGAGATGTGAAATTTACGGCAGCTTTAATGAAATCGCGAAATAAAGGATGAGCGCGATTAACACGACTTTTCAACTCAGGATGGAATTGTGTTGCAATAAACCAAGGATGGTTTTTCAATTCAATTATCTCAACCAAATTTAAATCATTATTTACCCCCGATATAATCATACCATTTTTTTCTAATCGCTGTCTATATCGATTATTTACTTCCCATCTGTGACGATGACGTTCTGACGTATTTATCTGATTATATGATAAAAATGTCTTTGTCCCTCGTTTGATATCGCAATCATATGCTCCTAAACGCATTGTGCCGCCCTTCGCCTTAATAGCTCTCTGCGATTCCATTAAATCAATAACAGGATACTTTGTATCTTTTTCAAATTCTGTGCTGTTAGCACCTTTCAATCCGCAGACATTTCGGGCAAAGTCAATTACTGCACACTGTAAACCAAGGCATATACCTAAAAACGGGACTTCATTTACTCGAGCGTATTCACAAACTTTTATTTTCCCCTCTGCTCCACGCGGCCCAAAACCCGGTAAAAGTAGTACACCATCAACATCTGAAAGGGACATTTTGATATTTCGGTCATTAATTAATTTGTCGGTTTGAATCCACTTTAAGTTTACTCGAGCATCATTTTCAACTCCGGCATGTATAAACGCTTCCATAACACTTTTATAGGCATCGGGAAGCTCAATATACTTACCGCACATTGCGATGGTCACTTCCCGTTTGGGATTGTTGTATCGCGCCATAAATCCTTTTAGTTTTTTCACGTCCGGTAGCTGTTTTAGCTGCAATCGTTCTGTAATTAACTTTCCAACTTTTTGTTTATGTAACGCTAAAGGCACTTCATAAATACTTTCAACCTCATATCCTTCAATTACATTTGAAGGAGCAACATTGCAAAATAGAGCAATTTTATCAATTACTTCTTGAGTAATTGAGCGTTCCGTGCGACACAGAATTATATCGGGTGATAACCCGATTTCGCGTAACTTCATCACGGAATGCTGAGTGGGTTTGGTTTTTAATTCTTCACTTGCCTTTATATATGGTACAAGAGTTAAATGCACAATTAAATGATTATGATACCCAAGTTCTACCGATAATTGTCTGATAGCTTCCAAAAATGGCAAACTTTCAATATCACCAACTGTACCACCAACTTCACAGACAACAACATCATACTTATTATCAATATTAACCGCCTTAATGCGTCGTTTTAATTCATCGGTCACATGCGGAATAACCTGTACGGTGGCACCGAGATAGTCACCTGCTCGTTCTTTGTCCAGTACCGAACTATATACTTGCCCTGCTGTAGCGTTATTCAAAGCACTCATATTTTCATCAATAAATCGTTCGTAATGCCCTAAATCCAAATCTGTTTCGGAACCGTCATCAAGCACGAATACTTCACCGTGTTGAAAGGGATTCATAGTGCCAGGATCAACATTTAGATACGGATCAAGCTTTAAAATCGTAACACGCAAACCGGAACTCTTTAACAAATATCCGATGGATGCTGCCGCGATTCCCTTACCTAAACCTGAGATTACTCCACCTAACACAAAAATGTATTTTGTCTGATTTTTTTTTGCCATGTTTTCTAAACTAACATTGCGAAGGGTTTAACCCTTCGTAAGGTTTTTTAATTTATTATAATTTTAATTGTTCTAAGTCTTTTGGTACATCAATTCCTCGGTAAGGGAAATCACAAATTGCAACTCTGATTGCCATTCCATTATCCAAAGCACGCAATTGCTCCAAATGTAATATTTTTTCGTTCTTAGATTGTTTTAATTTAGTGAAAGTTTC
>JAHJCW010000015.1 GCA_018812885.1 bacterium
ACACGATTTTATTCCGGCATAAACAGCTTTTTTTGCAGTCTCATTGTCACCACCCTGGCACATAATCCGAGCAATTTGTTTCTCGCCTGATTCTACATCAACGCCCAATACCTCACCGATTGCTTTTTTAGCTTCCGCATCACTAACAGAACAACCGTTTATTTCTGCTTCACCCGCCACAATAACTTCTGCAAATTTGGCACATCCGGGATAGCCACATCCCCCACAATTTGCGCCGGGTAATTCATTTAGGATTTTCTCAATACGAGGATCTTCTTCAACATAAAATTTCTTTTCAGCCAATGATAATCCTGCAGAAAACAGTAATCCTAATCCCCCCATACTAGCGATTGCGATTATTAATGTACTTATTTCCATTTTTTATTTAACCACGAATTTCACGAATAACACTATTTTAATTTTTACCCTAATAAAAACTCACAAACTTATCAACTATAATCACATAGAAATCAATCCGGCGAATCCCATAAATGCTAATGCCAAACTTCCTGCTACAATCATAGTGATACCGGCGCCTCGAAATGGTTTCGGTATATTTGACAATTCTAATTCTTCACGGATGCCTGCCATTATCACTAATGCTAAAGTAAAGCCCGCTCCTGCTCCGATACCAAATACTAAACTTTCAACAAAACTATAATCTCTTAGAACTGAGAATAATGCTAATCCAAGTATCGCACAATTGGTAGTGATAAGCGGTAAATAGATTCCTAATGTATCATATAATGGTTTACTGACCTTCTTAATGAACATTTCTACCAATTGAACAAGGGAGGCAATTACCAAAATAAATGATACATATTCGAGAATTTCAATATGGTAGGGTACCAGTAATAAATGGTAAATCAACCATGTTACAGCAGCGGTGATTGTCATTACAAACATAACCGCTAAACCCATACTTACTGCGGATGATACCCTTTTTGATACTCCAACAAAAGGACAAATTCCTAAAAAATATGTCAGAACAAAATTATTTACAATCGCTGCTGATATAAATAATAGTAAAAGGTTCATATTTTTACCTTCCTTTCATTTAGCCAATTGCCCAATCCAATTAATAATCCTAAAGTTAAGAATGCTCCGGGCGGTAAGATCATAATCATCCACGGATTAAACCAATCACCTAAAATCTGTAAATTGAATATAGTGGCTGAACCAAATAATTCGCGAATACTTCCTAAAACCAATAATACTAAAATAAATCCTGACCCCATTCCAAGCGCATCTATTATTGATCGACCAACTCCATTCTTTGATGAAAATGCTTCTTGTCTCCCTAATATTATACAGTTCACAACAATTAATGGCACATAAGGACCCAATGCCTTGCTGATCTCAGGTAAATATGCTGCTAAAAATTTATCCGCAACAGTAACAAATGTTGCGATGATCACAATGTACCCGGCAATTCGCACCTGAGATGGTATGATTTTTCGGAGTAATGATATTAGAATACTGGAACATAGCAATGCGAAAGTCGTAGCTAAACCCATTGATAATCCATTAATTGCAGAATTGGTAACTGCTAATGTTGGACAAAGTCCCAATAACATACGCAGGATAGGATTTTCATTCCATAAACCCTTTAAAAATTCTTTGCTTAGCGGTGTTGGTGTTTTTGCCATAATTAATTCACCGATTGATATAATTCTTTCATTATACTAATGTCTTCGTTTAGAATCCGTACTACGGCTTTTGAAGAAATAGTTGCTCCTGATATTGCTTGAATTTCATTTGAATTTTGTGGGATACTGTTTTTAACAACATTTATTTGAGGAGAAAAAATAACTCCAACAAACTGTTCCGGAAACCAAAATGGATCAGTCTTATTTGAGGGATCTTCAACAATTTTTGTTCCCAAGCCGGGAGTCTCGATTTGCTCAAGAACCTTAATACCTGTTATTGAAGTAAAACTCGGATCCACCCCGACCATAATTGATAAATTTCCTTGAAATCCGCTGCCATCGACTTTAAATGCTATTCCCGTAGGTTGTGTACTATCATTAAGTTTTCCTATATAAATAGTCTTTCCATCAATATCTTTTTCTTCATAATAATCATAGGAAGGTAACACATCGGATATGGCTACTTTCAAAGCTTGTAACTTGTGGTATTCAATCTTTGGTTTAGTAACGCTATCCCAGCTTGATAATATTGCCCCCGACAATCCGGTTATTACCGTTAAAACTATGACCATTTTTGTTGTTTTATTCATTTGCGCGATTCTCCAAATATCCTTGGTCGCGTATAGCGATTTATCAAAGGAGTTACACCATTCATTAATAGAATTGAGAACATTACTCCTTCCGGCAATCCACCAAATAAACGAATAATAATTACAAGGATTCCAGCACCTGCACCAAAGATCCACCCACCTTTAGGGGTTATGGGTGACGTAACCATATCGGTTGCCATAAAAAATGCGCCAAAAAGCAATCCACCAGATAATAAATGAAATATAGGGTCAGGATATTGATTTGGATTGAATAACCAAAAAATACTTCCTAATAAGAATACACTACCAATAAAACTCAAAGGAATTCTCCAATCGGCATTTTTTAATATTAGCAGAAATATACCACCGATTAATATTGCAATTGCCGATGTTTCACCTAAACTCCCGCCAATATTTCCAAAGAACAAGTCAGAATAGTCAGTTAAGATTTTTTCAAATTTAAAAGCTCCTAACGGTGTAGCTGTAGATACTGCATCAATTGCGGAATATTTTAGTGTAATTGGATTTGACCAGGTAGTCATAGCTACCGGAAAACTTGCTTGTAAAAAAGCCCGACCTAATAACGCCGGATTGAAAATGTTGTACCCCAATCCGCCAAAAATGTGCTTACCCAACGATATAGCAACAACCGCCCCTAGAACAGCACTGCTCAACCTAAATGTTGGCGGCAAAGTTAATGCTAATAAAATACCGGTAATTATTGCACTTCCATCAGAAATTGTAATTTTTTCACCCTTCATAAAATTCATTACTAATTCTGTTGATAGAGTAGCAACAACGCAAGTCAGTATCATTAATCCTGCTCGCACTCCAAAGTAGTAAAACGACATCGCCATTGCGGGAATTAATGCAATAATAACTGACCACATGATTTTATGAACAGATTTTGTGGTGTGCAAATGCGGACTCGAATTAAGAACTAGCATACGCTCAGGTTTTGCTAATTTACTACGCGGGTCAGGTTTCTTTTGTGGGACAACCTTTTCTTCAGTTATGTTGTTATCGTTTTCTTTAATTATATCATTCACAATTAAACCACCAAATCACATTGCATTTCATAAACTTTTTGTTTCCCTACTTTAATCCATTGAACTAACGGAATCGAAGACGGACATACATAAGCACAGGAACCACATTCAATACAATTCATTATTCCCATCGTATCGGCATCCGACCAATGTTTAATATAGGATAATCTTGCCAAGCGAGTTGGCACTAAAAACATTGGACAAGATTGAACACAACTGCCACAGCCAATACATGCCAATGGTTCAACTTGTTTATAATCTGTAGTACAAACAATTCCGCTCGTAGCTTTTATGACCGGAACAGATAAATCATATTGGGCAATACCCATCATAGGTCCGCCCATAAACACTTGTACAGTTTCGTCAGCAAGACCACCGCAAAATTCTATTACATCACTAAATCTTGTTCCAATGGTAACCATCAAATTTTTAGGTTCTTTTACACCATTACCGGTTACCGTTACAACTCGTTGTGTCAACGGTTTTTCATATAACACCGCATTAGCGACTGCGACAGCAGTGCCCACATTATGCACCACAACTCCTGCATCCATGGGCAAACCACCCGTAGGCACTTTTCGATTCTTAATTGTTTTGATCAGCATTTTCTCAGCACCTTGCGGATATTTCGTTTTTACGGTAATAATTTTAAATCCATAATCACTAATAGCCCTTTGCATTGCTTCAATCGCATCAGGTTTATTGGATTCAATTCCGATATATCCTTTCTTAACTCCCAAAACCTTCATGATGATTGCCATGCCTTTTAAAACATTGTCAGGCATTTCTAACATTATTCTATGGTCGGCTGTAAGAAATGGTTCACATTCGCAACCATTTAAAATGAATGTATCAATTGGTTTATTCTCAGGTGGATTTAACTTAACATGCGTTGGAAATGCCGCCCCTCCCAAACCAACAATACCGGCATTCTTAATTCGATTTCTTAATTCATCACTC
>JAHJCW010000176.1 GCA_018812885.1 bacterium
CAAAATATGCTTTTTTAAGTGCTTCTTTTGTATTGCCAACTTCCGCTTCTAAATTTGCCGCAATATTTCTTTTTACGTCATGGATTCCTGTCGGTCCTTTACTTGGATGTATTTGTGGACTGTCCATTGCTTTAGTATAATCAAAATTAGCTGGTAACTCTACGTAATCTACTTTGATAGCTTTGAGCGCTTTCTTAGCAATTTCAAGTGATTCAGCTGCTACAAACGCAATATTATCTCCAACATAACGGACAGTATCATCCAAAATCCTATAGTCCCGTGGCGATGGCTCAGGATAACCTTGTCCGGCAGTTGTATAATAATGTTTTCTAAAATCTTTATGAGTATATATTGCCACAACGCCGGGTATCGCCATCGCTTTAGCAGTGTCAACATTTTTTATTTTAGCATGAGCAATTGGGCTGTGCAAAATTTTGATATATAACGGATTGTCTAATTTAATGTCATCGGCAAAGACTGGCTTTCCCCGTACTAATGATTCTCCGTCTACTCTAATTGTTTTTTTTCCGATTGTCTTCATTTTTGCACCGCCTTAATTGGTTTTACGTAGCCGGTACACCGACACAAATTTCCGGCTAAGGCATCTTTAATTTCCGCTTCATCAGGATTAGTTTTCTCACGAATAAGAGCTTCTGCCGATAAAATCATACCCGGTGTGCAATAACCGCATTGCACAGCACCCTCATCCAAAAATGATTTTTGCAGAGGATGTAAAGTTTTATGATCCGAAAATGATTCCACGGTTTCGATCTTACAATTATTTACGGTATGCATCAGCATTAAACATGAGTTTTGTGCTTTACCGTTCACTAACACTGTGCAGGCTCCGCATTCTCCATTATCACATCCGTATTTCACACTGTAAATCCCATTTTCTCTTAGATACTCAAGCAAGGTTTGTCCGATTTTTATATCGGCTTCTATTTTTTTATTATTTAAAGTAAATTGTATTTTCATATTAATTATCCTAACCACTAAAATATTTCACAACGAATTAATCGAAATAAACGAAGATAAATATTCCCCTCTCGAGAGGGGTGGCTCCGACATAGTCGGAGACGGGGTGTGCTATTCCTTATTATTAAATTCATCTTTTTTGTGCCTTCGTAGTTCCCATCATATCTTCTCCACTGCTCTTTGGATGCCGGTCGCAATTAGCGACTTTTTATATTCCAATGAACCATATTGGTCATCTCTAAAATATTCAACTGATTCATTTATAATTTTCTTTAGGATATCTTTACTGAAATCGGCAAGTTTTATTGTGTGTCCGTATACCTTTTCAGCTTTTCCTGAAATAACAAAATCCAATTCTAATGCTCGTCTAACAACTGCAACAATTATAAATGCCGGTGCAGATTGTAAAGTTGCGAATCGCTCAAATCCGGATGTTTTTAAATCAATTGTGTTAATTATTATTTTATTGATTACTCCTTTTCCATCCCATTCTCTAAGATGAATATTCTTTTTATCCGGTGTTCTAATTTCAATGATCGGATTAATCGCCACCAAGTATGTAAAAAGTTCGGATTGCACTCGCTTACGAGCGATTTCACCGCCAATCGTACGCTGATTGCGGATATTCTTAGAAAAACAGGAATATTTAGTTGATTCAGATAATGATTTATAATCATTAAGTAAATCTATAATATTTTGGAGTGATGATCCGGCACCAATGATAATTGATTCATCATTAATTTTAATGGATTTGTCGATAATTCCATTAATATCAACTAGATTATTAATTTTTGTACTTTTCTCAGAGACGAGATAGGTCCCGCCACCAAATAAAACGCTTTTTGTTTTTAATTGATAATCAATCGCCTCTTTAAATGTCTTTGGAATATCTATATTCTTTATTGACGACCACATATTATTCTCCAGTAAAATTTATACCTGAATTTTGAGTTGCTTTTCTCAGCATATCGGCGCTGATGCGATTATGTTCTTGAATATGTTTCTTTTCATCAAAATCGATTTTGCCATTACGCACTTGGACTTTCCCATTTACAATCAGATAATCAACCGGTGAAGTTCTAGAAGTAAATACTAATGATGCTAAAGGATCGGACATTCCGCCGGCATATTCAAAACTATCCACTGAAAACATTGCGATATCCGCTTGCTTGCCAACTGATAACTCTCCAATGTCATTTCTGCACAACGCATTCGCTCCTCCGCGTGTTGCCATCCAAAGCACATCGCGAGCAGTAAGCCAATATTTATCTTCACGCAAACGCGATAATAACATAGCATTACGTATTTCACTTAACATATTACTTGAATCGTTGGATGCGCTGCCATCGACCCCTAAACTGACTGAAATACCTGCTTCGATCATTTCTTTGATACGTGCAATTCCTGAACCTAGTCGCAAATTTGATGATGGACAATGAGAGACTCCGCAACCGGCTTCTCCCATCAGTTTAATCTCATCATCATTCAGATGAACCATATGTGCAAACCAAGAATTGTTACTTATCCATCCTAACGAATCAACATAATCAACAGGTCGTTTTCCATATGTTTCATTGCAAAAGTTTTCCTCATCAAGTGTTTCAGCAAGGTGTGTATGAATTAATAGATTATTTGCTTTGCCATATTCCGCAGTTGAGCGCATTAGCTCAGGTGTCACAGAAAACGGTGAGCAAGGAGCAAGTGCTATTCTTAGCATTGACCCCTCAGATTCATCATGATATTTTGCAACTAACCGTTCCGTATCTGCTTGTATTTCAGCTTCAGTTTGGACTACATCATAAGGTGGTAAACCACCTTTAGATTTACCAAGTGACATTGAACCACGCGTAGGATGAAACCGAATGCCCATTTTCTGAGCAGCTTCAATTTCCACATCAATTAATTGAGCAGAAGTTTTCTGCGGAAATAAATATAAATGGTCGGAACTTGTAGTTGTCCCAGATTTCATTAACTCAGCGATAGCGGTTTTTGTGCTAACAGCTACACCTTCTTCAGTTAACTCTCTCCATAATTCGTAATGATCATTCAACCATCCGAATAGAGATGCATTTTGCATACGTGGAATATTCCGAGTAAGTGTCTGATAAAAATGATGATGTGTATTAATAAATCCCGGTAAGATTACCATATTACTTGCATCAATAACTTCATCCGCGTCGCTTTGATAATCATTTGACCCG
>JAHJCW010000177.1 GCA_018812885.1 bacterium
AAATATCCGTCTTTCATATATTTTTCTTCAAGTCCCCATTTGGGATCCTTAGCATCTTTAACCATCGTTCTGAATTTTATTATATGTATCTTTTTCTGAAGACCAACTATGCGTTCAGAAATATAAAATATCGGTCTGCCTTGAATGAAAAAAGACAAGATAATTATTATAATTATTATTGGTAGAAATATAATTAAGGTAGATACTGAAAATACAATATCTTCAATTTTTTTAATGCTTCTATAAAAGATGTATTTTTTTGAATTCATAGAAATTGATTTATTATGTAAAAACTAAATTGTATCAAATTTAAATTATACTAACCAATAAAACGATTCAATCAATTGAATATCAGTGTGTGAATATAAAAATATATGAATTAATTACATATATGTATGATTACATAAAAAAGGGCATAAAATAAAATATTTATGCCCTTTAACAATTAATAACCAGCTGGATTATTTATTAATTACGCCATTAATTAATACATTATTTTCGAAATCACTTAAAATCTTTTCTTTTGATAAATATTTTTCGGCATATTTTCGCGCATTCGTACTTATAGCATTGTGTTGTGATTTATTTACCAATAAGTATATTATTGCAGCATATAATTCACTTTCAGAATCGGGCTCCACTAAATAACCAATTTCATGTTTTTTAACTAATTGCGACAATTGTGTGCCCTGTTTTGCTGAAATAATCGAAACACCTCCAGCACTTAAAATATTAGTTAATTTGGATGGTAATACATAATCAGATATGTTTTTATCCTGCATTACTAAATGTATATCTGCCATAGTTAATAATGCACCTAAATCCCGGGATGGTTGTAATGGTAACAATACTATATTGAAAATATTTCGTTTTTTAACATCTTCGACCAATCGTTTTTTAAATGCACCATCTCCAATAATAAGAAAGATGTAGTTACAATTATCTGCTTGTATTTTTTCTGCTACATTTATCAAATTTGGCAAATTTTGTTTTTCTCCGATATTACCAGAATATAATATGATTTTTTGCTTAGGCTTAATAGATAGTCTATTACGTAAATATTTATTATCGATTGTTGGATAAATATTCTCAGTATCAGCCCAATTGGGTAAAACGTATATTTTATCTTTATGAATTCCCTTTTGTACAATTTGTTTTTTCATCATTGGAGAAATAGTAGAAATGGTATTAAACCTATTAAGTATAAACCTTTCAATATTTTTAACAATTTTATAAAGGAATCCCTTTTTTAAAATATTTAAACTATATGCTGCATCAATTTCAAGATCTTGGACGTGTAAAATTGATTTGGCTTTAGTTATTTTTGAAAAAAATATAGCGAAGGGAGTTGTAAAAAAAGGTGGCTCGATTGAAACGATAAAATCAGGTTTCCAAGATATGTTTTTAATTACAATGGGAATACTTGATAATGCAAAACTGAGTAAATGTAATAACCTAGTGATTCCTTTTGGTTGTGAGGGAACATATATCGGACAGCGCCATGTTAGATATGGATTATGTTCTTTTTTATGCCATAAAAATCGCTGTTTTAACTTCCATTCGGGATAGTAATGGGGGGCTGTAATAACTCTTATATCATGACCATGATCGAATAGCCAATCGGTCATCTCACCGGTATATTTACCGATGCCAATCAAATCCGGCTTAAAGTGTAAGCCATAAATCAGGATTTTCATAAAAATCTAATAAATAATTTGATTTACCGTGGTTTTATCGGTTTTGCGGGACTGCCATAACAAATCATTTTTGATGGTAAATCTTTAATAACCATACTCCGAAAACCCACAACTGTACCGTATCCGATTGTAACACCGGGACCGATAAAAACATCCGATGCAATCCAAACTTCATTCTTAATGTCAATCGGTTTTGCGAAAATATCAAAAGAAGATTTGGTATGGTCGTGAGAGCTTGTACACAAATATGATTTTTGCGAAATAACACAATTTTTACCAATATCAATATTTGCCATATTATATAAAGTAACCTCATCGCCAATCCATGACCAATCCCCAACATTTAATTTCCACGGATAAAGGATTTTTGCAGTAGGACGAATTAATACATTTTCTCCAATTTTTGCACCAAATAATCGTAATAATATTCTACGCCAACCATACATGAATTGTGGAGACCAACGAAAGAGAGTACCTTGTATAATCCACCAAGATTGCACAATAAATTTTGTTTTGCCTCTGAATCTGTTAGGTATTTTGAATGTTTTTAAATTTTGATACATAGTTAAATATGATGAGTGGAAGTAATATGTAATAATAATTTTTCGAGTATTACTTCATTTTTTTGTTTGATATTAATGTGGTTATTAATAGCATTATTTCTAGTTTTATTAAAAACATTCGGATTATCAATCCAATTATTTATGAGTTTGATTGCATTATTTACAAATTGCAAATTTTTATTGATAACTAATCCTGATTTATCACTTATTATTTCAGGTATACATCCCTTATCATAAGCTATGACAGGTATACCATGTGACATTGCCTCGTGTATCACTAAAGGTTCAGCTTCTTCAAGAACAGAAGGCATCAACAATACATCAATTGTTTTAAAAAAATCCTCTTTCTCCTTATCATATATAGGACCAATATAGGAAATATAAGAATATTTTTTTAATTCGTTTCTTGTAAAAGTTTCACTTATTTTATCTTGGAATGGTCCTCCTATTATACCGTTAATAGTTCTATTACTATTTAGTTCGTTTAATGTACTAAAGAAAAATTTTATTCCTTTTTCAATAGATATATTTCCTAAAAAACCAATTTTTTTTAATCGGCGATCTATAGAAGTCTTAGAAAAATTATTGATTGAGAAGGCTGAATTTGATAATACTATGCATAAGGGTATTTTTGTGTATGATTTTAATTTTTCTTGCATCAATTTGCATAATACAATATGGGTTGCATTATTTCCCGCTATCTTAATAACTAAAAAAGTTAAGAGATTATATTTGTTAAAATAAGAAAAGCTATGATGATGAAGAAAAATTCTCTGATTAGTAATTTTTGCAATTATTAGAATAAATAAATCATATAATTGGCCGAATCCACCAGACAAACCTATATATAATGTATGATATTTATTTAATATACTAAATATCATATATTGGGGATAATTTAATAAAAATTTAAAAAGGCGAATACTTATATTGGGAATTGTCCTGGATAATGAAAGACTGCTAAGATTAATATATGTAGCCCTTGGATCAAGACTTGTAATAAGGTTTTTCATCGCTTCATTAACTAGAGCAAACCCATGAATAGGTGGCGGGAACACGCCTACTATACAGACAGTTCTATTTGATTTATTCATTCAGTTTTTATATAGCATTATTAATGAGTCGTTAATCAAATTAATCTAAAGATAGGCTTTTATTCCATTTACAATATTCTGAGCAATTAAATTGGGGGAGTGTTTCTTAATAATTTCAAAACTAGCTTCTCCCATAGTTTTTTTATCAAAATTTTGGTTTACAAATCCCTGCATTATTTTTATCAACCTAAGTTTATTATAAGGATCAAATGAGTAGCCATTATATCCTTCTTTTACTAATTCAGGTTGACAACCACATTTAGTTGATACTAGAACTGGTAATCGACATAACATTGCCTCGTTTACTACTAATCCCCAAGGCTCTGAAAAACTCGGCAAAATAAAAACATCAGATGCAATTAAATATTCTACAATTTTATCTTGCTGAATAAAACCTGGCAAGATAACTTTATCTTGAAGATTATTTTTAGAAATGAATGTATTAATTTCATTTTTTAATGGTCCATCACCAAGTAATATTAATCCCCATTCGTTATTATTTTTACTAACTTCCAAGAAAGAATATAACAATGTGAAAATATTTTTTTCAGTAGCAAAACGACCAATAAATATAAAATTTTGGTTCCTTTTGATTTTTAATTCATTTAATAATACATCTCTTTTATTTTTATTCAGTTGATATTGTCCAATGAAAAATTTATTATTTACACTATATCCGGTGGTGATTATTTTGGATCTTTCAACTTTCATATATTCCAAATAATGTTGTGTTTTTTCTCCTGGAGCCAAAAATACATCAAAATGATTTAAAAAATAGTGTTTCAATTGTTCTTTAGGAAAATAATGTTTTTTATCATTATAAGTTGAATCAAGCCAAAAAATTAGAGTATTATTATTATTTTTCGCCCACTTTAATGCTATCCATCCAAAAATATTACTATAATCACAGATAATAGAAGTGTCAGGTCTAATAGTTTCCAATATTCTCCATGTTTTTTTTGCTATTGCAAAACTATTGATGCTATCAATAGATCCTTTAAATAATAAAGTAAAAGGAAATTTTATTTTATTATAATCAATACTCCAATCCCTGCGTTTTTCTTTTTCTGCAATAAAGACTACTTCCATATTTGGAATTATTTTTGACAATTCATTAAATAATACAACCTTGTATGGTGCAATAATATTATGAATTATGACAACTTTTCGATTCATTCTCAATATTGAAAATTCAATTGATTAAATAAATATAACTTTACACATTATATAAAATTATTTTATGAACAATATAGCTTATTATTTTTAATCGGGCTTAATGATGGGATTTCCGCTTTGAGGAAATAAGTAGTGTGAAAATTCATCAGCAGAGTGTACTAATATTAAAAGAGCCAAAGGTGAGTATTGTAAGAATTCCCCATTTAGCCATATCATTGTAATTGGAATGGCTATCAGACTAAAATACCAAAAATA
>JAHJCW010000178.1 GCA_018812885.1 bacterium
GAAGTTTGAAACTAGCTATTCGGATATTACCGAATTTTGCAATCATAATGTATTAAAAGAATTATTTTTGATACACAGATTCTTTAATAATTGCATAGGTAACTGCAAATATTGACGATAATAAAAAGACAAGTATAACAATTGTCGCTCTCTTTGGTTTAGCTTTTAATTCGGGTCTAATGGCTTTATCCAGTACTTGCAATGTGGGAATATTTTTTGCTTCTTCAAATTTCTGTTGCTCGTACATTGGTCCTAAATATTCAATCAGCCGAGTATAATATTCTATTTGTCTTTGCATTTTTAATAATTTAAGTTGCAAGTTAGGTACTTCAGAAAAATTAGGCATTAATGATTCTACACTGTTTTGACTGGTAAATTCTTTATACTTACTCTTCAAGCTTTGTAGTTCGAATTTCAACAAATTTACTGTTGGATTATTAGTGCCAAACGATTTTTGGGCAACTTCTAATTCAACTTCCTTTTGTATAATTGCACTCTTCATAAATGCGGCTTGTTCGACTCCTGCCGTTACCTGATCACCAAGGCTTAAGATTCCTTTTGATTTCATAAAATCAGCAAGATTTTGACTTATGAATTCTAAACTATCCATTATACTATTTACTCGCGTCTCCATAAATATTCTATTATTTCGAGCATTTGAAACACTTAATTCAATATTTAATGAATCCAGACAATAAATCATATAATTTGTAATATCAGCAACTAAATCTTGATCTTTGTCAATAATCGAAATGACTACCTGGTTTTCATCTCCGACTTCAAAATAAATATACTTATCAAGTTTCTCTAGTGCCAGTTCCTCATTTTTACTTTTATAGTGCTGCACTAAATTAAATTTTCTTATAACTGATTCCCTTAATGATCTACTTTTAATTATCGCAAGATATCTGAATACATTACCATCACCACCCATGACACCACCTAAACCTAAATTTCCCAAAATATTTGTCATTGGACTAATCGCTGTATCGCTCGAACCAGGTGATAAAACTACCGCCTGAGCTTTATACCATTTAGGTAACAATAAACTTATTCCGATTGATAACGATGTAACAATAAATACAAATAAAACTATTTTTGTTTTCCATTTCCAAATAATTTTACCTATAGCCTCTAAATCAATTTCTTTTTGATCCATTTTTTCTCCTAATTACAATAAGTTCGCACGTGATAATGGACTATTTCCCTTGAGCAATGATATATGCTATATATGTTGATGAAGCAATCGAAGTAATCGAAGCAAGTACACTAATTACCCCATCACCACCTACAATTTGATATAGCATACTTGGTGGCACCTCAATCATATCACCGGGTTGGACAACTTCATCAATAGCACGTTTAATTTGTTCTCCGTTTGATCGATAAATTTTAGTTTTATGAATATTCCCCGATCTAAAACTTGACCCTTGCTCCTTTGTACCGCCTGCTAATGCAATATAATCACGTGCAGTATAACCGGGAAAATATGTAAATGAATTTCCACTATTACCCCTATTTACGAACCCATAAACAATCACTTGATGATTATTATATGCTCCTGAAAATATATCCATCGATTTTGCATATTCACTAAACGGGACAAAGATTACATCACCATCTTTTAACGAGATATTTTGCGAAGGGTCATTGCCTGAAAGATACTCTTTTAACTTAACTTCAATCGTCTTTTCGCCTCTAATAATTCTAATAATATCAGGATGTGCAAACTTCTGAACTCCACCACCCTTCTCAATAGCGTCAAACACTTTATCAACTGGAGTTACGTAAATATATCCAGGTGAATGGATAGCTCCTAAAATTTGGATTTTAAATCTTCTGATATCCATTAATGTAACATTTACAACACTATTTCGAAGTGCAGTTTCCACAATATAATCACTGATTTTGATTTTTGCTTCTGATAGAGAGATTCCGCTAACATTTAATATACCCACTGATGGGATCATTATCTCTCCTGCAGGATTTATTCTAATTGGCAAAGATGTATTAACGGCAGATATTATATTAACTCCGAGTAGGTCACCGGGTCCTAAAATATACGTGTCAGGGTCAATAGGCATCTCAATCGGTGTATAAGTTAAATTTTCTATACTTGTTAAATCCATATCTTGATTTAGCTGCATAGAGTTCTTATTAATATCAACCGATTCTTGAGAAAATATACTGTTAATATTTTGTGCATAAACGAATGATAATATTAATATTGTGATGACTATCTTTTTCATTATAATTCCTTATAATTCCTTGTAATGCTTTTTATAATATTTTAAATATTCTCCTGATTTTAAAGGTTTCCACCAATCACCATTTTGTTTGTACCAGTCAATTGTAAATTTCATAGCTTTGTGGAAATCATGTTTCGGTCGCCAGCCGATGTTCGTAAGCTTTTCACAATTTAGTGAGTAACGCCTATCATGACCTAATCTATCTCGAATAAATTGTTTAAGCGATTCAGGTTTATTAGTTTCTTTCAAAATTAGGTCTGTAATCTGTATATTTGTTAATTCGTTTCCTCCGCCAATGTTATATATTTCACCAACCTTACCAGAATCGATAATGTATTGAATTGCCTCACAATGATCATCAACATACAACCAATCACGTACATTTTTGCCATCACCATAAACCGGCAGTTTTTTATCTTCAATAGCGTTTGTAACAAATAGTGGAATTAATTTTTCTGGAAACTGATAAGGACCATAATTATTGCTGGCTCTAGTAATTATAACGGGTAGATCATAGGTCGCGAAATATGAATAAGCTAATCTATCGGCGCCGGCTTTACTTGCAGAATAGGGATTCCTCGGCATTAATGCATCGGTTTCCGAAAAGCTTCCCTTTTCAATGCTGCCATAAACCTCGTCTGTGCTTATTTGTATAAATCGTTCTAACCCGAATTCTCTTGCAGTTTCCAATAGATTAAATGCACCAAATATATCTGTTTGTATAAAATCATCAGGTTCCCCTAGTGAACGGTCAACATGAGTTTCCGCAGCAAAATTAATTAGGTAATCCGGTTTATGCTTTTTAAATATCTCTTTTACAATTTTAGAATCACAAATATCACCCTGATAAAAAAAGTATCTCTCACTATTATTAAATTCAGCAAGATTTTTAAGATTACCGGCATAAGTGAGTTTATCCAAATTAATAATAACTGCGGAATCATCATGATTGAAAATATAGCGAATAAAATTCGAACCTATAAATCCACAACCTCCGGTAATAAAATATTTTTTCATTAATAATTCCTAAAATTTTGGCAATATATTTTCATTAATAAGTTGCAAAGTTGGTAGTCTTTTATCCTTTTCTGATAAAATTGGATATATAACCGGCCATTGAATGTTTAAATCTTTATCACTCCATAGCAAACCATATTCATCTTCTGGATGATAAATCTCAGTACACTTATATTGGAATATAACTGTTTCCGATAAAACTACATAACCATGTGCGAAACCTTCCGGTAGATACATAATTTTATTATTTTTATCAGATAGATGAACTCCCTCATATTTTCTAAATGTAGGCGAACCCCGTCTAATATCTACGGCAACATCAAAAACCTCGCCTTGAATAACACGCACTAATTTGCCCTGTTGATATTTTAATTGATAATGCAGACCTCTTAGTGTCCCTTTTTTTGAATAGGATTGGTTGTCTTGTAAAAATTTAGTAGGTAATCCTAACTTTTTAAAATCGTTTGCATTGTAACTTTCAAAAAAATATCCTCTGTCATCTTTATAAATTTGAGGTGTCATGATTTTTATTCCAGAAATTATTGAATCTGTAATATGACTTATAATCATTTCACAGCTTTCCTGCCAACATTGTCAAATTTAAAACCTAAACTAGTTAAATCTTTTATACTTAATACATTCCGAGTATCTAATATTATTGGTGTTTTTACTAATTGTTTTAGCTCAACTAAATCTAATCCTCTGAACTCATGCCATTCCGTCATTATAACAACGGCATCTGTATCTTTAACAGCTGTTTGCCAACTAGTACTATACTCAATATCCGGAAAATGCTTTTTAATATTTTGGATAGCAACAGGATCATAAGCTTTAACTGTTCCGTTTTTTTCTATAATACTCTGAATCATTTCAATGGAAGCTGATTCCCTAACATCATCTGTCATCTGTTTAAAACTTAAACCTAATACCGCTATTGTTTTACCTTTTATAGCATTTCCCATCAAATTGAATAACTTATCAATCATCCGTTCCTTTTGTCTATTATTCGTTACAATTGCTGCTGCAACTGTATTCATTGGTTCGTTTAATTCTTTAGATAATGACAATAGAGCTTTAGTATCTTTTGGGAAGCAAGAACCGCCAAATCCCGGTCCCGGATGAAGAAACTTTGGACTAATTCTACCATCGTTCCCCATCGCTTTCGCGACGATATGAACATCAGCTCCTACTGCTTCGCACACATTAGCTATTTCATTTATATAGCTTATTTTCAATGCCAAAAATGCATTACTTGCATATTTAATCATTTCAGCAGTCGGAACATTTGTAAAAACAATAGGAGTATCATTTATAAATAGAGGACGATACACATCCTGCATAATCTGAAATGCTTTTTGACTATTCGTGCCCAAAACAATCCTGTTTGGTATTAAAAAATCCTGAACGGCAGCTCCCTCCCTTAAAAATTCAGGGTTTGACACATAGTCAAATTCTACATCTTTCTTTTTAAATTTATTAATAAGAGAAATGATTTTTGCTCCGGTACCGATAGGTACAGTACTTTTTGTACATATAATTTTGTACGAGTTGAGATTTTTCCCAATCATTTCCGCTACGGAAAATACTGCGGATAAATCGGCTTCACCATTTTTACCTTCTGGGGTTCCCACACCGATGAAAATTACTTCTGAATCTCTTATCGCTTTTGATACATCAACGGTAAATGAGAGTCTATTACTTTTAACATTCCTATCTACAACTTCTTTTAAACCCGGTTCAAAAATTGGAATTTTACCGGTTTGCAGTAAGCTAATTTTTGATTCGTCAATATCTGCACAGACAACCTGATTTCCAAAATCAGATAATCCGGCACCGCTCACCAAACCAACATATCCTGTTCCAATTACTGTAATATTCTTCATATTTAATATCTTTATTCAGCTGTAAAAGTACTAATTATCGTCTATAAATAAAATTAAAACGTTTCCATTTTTAAATTTGGTAAAACACCGAAATCTATTTCTGATCGTTCACCATTTTTCAATTTAAGTTCACCAAGGTAAGCAATCATAGCGGCATTATCGGTGCATAAATCTAAACTCGGGAAAATTACTTTTTTATGTGATAATAAAGAATTTATTCTTTTTCTTAAAACCTTATTAGCTGCAACGCCACCCGCAACGACACAAGTATCTATATTATAATATGATGCAGCTCTGCTTAATTTTTTACTTAAAATATCAACAATCGCTTCTTGATAACTGGCAGCTATGTCATTTAGGGTGATACCATTTTTATTATTATCATAATCATCTATGTAGTATAATAACGCCGTTTTAAGTCCGCTAAAACTGAAATCAAATGAATCTGATTTTATTAAACCGCGCGGGAATTTGATTACATTGGAATTCCCTCCCTCAGCTAATTTTTCTATGGCAGGTCCACCAGGATATCCAAGTTTCAAGATTCTCGCCCCCTTATCAAATGCTTCGCCTGCGGCATCGTCTAATGTTTCACCCAATAATTTGTATTTATCAATACCTTCGATTAGCCATAGTTGAGTGTGCCCCCCTGACACTAACAAACAAATAAACGGAAATTCCAATTCAGGGTCAGCAATAAAATTTGCAAATATATGTGCCTCCAAATGATTAACTGCAACTATTGGGATTGACAATCCTTGCGATAAACCTTTTGCAAAACAGATACCTGTTAATAAAGCGCCGGCAAGCCCGGGACCTTGGGTAACTGCGATGCCATCAAGATCATTGAATCCAAACTCACTTTTTTCATCGATTTATTTACAACAGTATTGAGTAAATATTCATGTTCCCGTGAGGCAAGTTCCGGAACAACTCCTCCAAACTCTGTATGAATTTCTTGAGAACTTATGATACTTGAAACTATTTTGCCATCAATACAAACTGAAGCGGCAGTTTCATCACATGAAGTTTCAATACCAAGAACAATCAATTATTACCCTGTGTTACAATTAATTCAACATTAGGTGGAGATAGATCTTGCCAGTCTATAATACTATCCGGTACCTTAACTTGCGGTGCATAAAATTGTCGATTAAGTTTCCACTGACTGCTAAAATCTATTGTCAGTTGAATATCTTCAGGCGTAAAGTTTCTTATTAAATCAATTCCACCTACAATTGTTAGTGAAACAGTATGTGGGCTCACAAATACTCTATATCCCAAAGGAACATTAATAACTGAAACCGGAACTTCGCTAATAATTCGTTCACTTAAAGCTTGAACATCAAGCGATAATAGTACATTAGGATGAGATAATTGTACTTGCTGATAAGGCAATTCAAAATTAAAGTTTTGAGAAATATCAATATTGACATCAGTAATTGTATCGACTACTGTATTAATCGATTTGATGTTTTCAATAATATCTTTTGGACCCGCGATTGCAATTTCTGCGGGGTCGAAAGTTGTATCTCCAACTACAACAAAACCCGGAGTTGGTACAAAAATAATTTTCGATACAATTGGTACTGTACGAACTAAGTAATCATCCAAACTTATTTTAATCTCACGGGGAGAATCAACTTCGATATATCGGATTTCAAATTCGTTAGGTATGACTATTTTCTGGGGATACATCCTGAAATAATCATTAAGTACAAATTCGTACTCATCAGATATTCTATCTAAATCTAAGACCAATTTAAAATCCTTATAGAACTTTTTTAATAATAAAGTTTTAA
>JAHJCW010000179.1 GCA_018812885.1 bacterium
CATTGGGTGAACTAATCCCAATTTTATGAAATCCAACTTCAAGCGCTTTTGACTTGATGGATTGTGTGAGGTTCATTCAAATATTTCGTCCCTAACGGGACTATAATTTATTATCTTTAAATCTATAAATATTGCGCTCCAAAGGAGCTTTGAATCCTTGCGAAGGTTCAAAACCTTCGCAAGGATAAAATTCACGTTACTCAATGTAATTTCTCTAACCACAATATCGAAATAATGGTTTTTACATCTGTAATTTTACCAGTCCAAACTAATTCAATCGCTTTATCAACGGAAACAGGATAAAATTCAATACTTTCATCGGTCTTCATATGATCAACCTTCTCAAGTTCCTCACCTAAATACAGCCATATACTTTCATCACTATAACCTATACAAGGATTAATCTTTGTTAAAAATGTAAGTTTTTGGGAAGTATAGCCTATTTCTTCTTGCAGCTCTCTTTGAGCAGTAGCTTCAACCTCCTCACCAGGATCAATTTTACCGGCCGGAACTTCTATATGAATTTGATTGGTTGGGTACCGGTAGTGTCGGATTAATCCGATTTTACCATTGGGAAGGATCGGGATGACAGCAGCTGCTCCAGGATGTTTGGTATATTCTCGTACTTTTCTTTTACCGTTATGTATCTGTACTTCGTCAACAAAAATATCCAACAAACTGCCTTTAAAAACATTTTTTGACGACAGTTTTTTCTCCTTGAGCCGCGTCATCCCGATCCCATTATAAAATATTACAAATTAGCTAATAATTCTTTTGCTTCCTTTTGTAGGATTCGGTCGCTATAGTTTTCTGCAGTTATTGCTAAACCAGCATTATAGGCACTCTTTGCTGCACCAATATTGTCTAATTTTTCATATGTTTTGCCTAACCACACATAATGTCGAATTTCATCTGGAGCTATATTAATAGCCTGTTGAAAATATTCTGCCGCTTCTTTAAAACTTGCTTGTGGTGGGGTTGCGTAAATTAAACTGGCAATTTTTCTCTCAAACCAGCTCAAATCAGCTAAAGTGTAGTGCCACCTACCCATTACATGAAAATTACCATCATCGCTTGGATCTAATTCAATAGCTTTGAGAGTGTGTGATTTGACTTCATAGGAATTCAATATCTTCTGTTTTGTACCTTCAAGTTCACCTTTTCTACCAATCAGAATACCATACCATTTATGTGATTCAGCTCTGTTTGCATCCATTTTAAGTGCTCGATCAGCATAATCGAAACCGGCATAGATATTTTTAGATATGATTGCTTCATCTTCTGAATTATCTGAAAAGTCGAAATGGGCACGAGCCAAGCGCCAAATGACTTCAAAATTATTCGGTTCTAATTGTTCTGCTTGTTTCAGCAATTTAAAAGTTGCTGAAAAATCATCAACGTCATGTTTCGCATCAGATTTGTTAATTAAATCGCCAAAGCCTTGCGCTATTACGAAGCCGGCGAGGATTAGTACTATACTAAGGATTTTCTTCATTATTCCCTCTTATTGTGATTTTAAAAAAATGCTTCTCAAAATGATTAACCAATATATATCTCTTTACTTTTAAAAACTACAAGAAGATTTGGTCTGTTTCAATTAATATTTTGTCCAATTTATGGAGAAAATTTTAAATACACCGGGCGGTGATCCGATACATTTTCATTATATTCAGTAATACCATTTTCAAAATATTCTTCTAATTTAATTACTTCAACTACACTAGAATTGTCCAATTCATCAAACAAATTATTATTAATTAGAATATGGTCAAAATGAATTGCAGGATATGAACTGCTCCAACCCTGCCACGACCAATTTGCTTTATTGCTATTAGCGATGTCCATATCAGCAAACCTGAAGTTAGTTGAATCATCAATGAAAATTTGAAAAACATTTGTTGAATCAGGTTCTTGGATAGCATCATTCCAATCACCTACAATTATAACATTTTCACCGTTCAATGAATCTGAAACATAATCATGCAATAATTGACAAGCAACTACGCGACGATATTCCTCATCATCATTGTTCCCTATTTCAACTAAGTTGTCTCCACAGCATTTATAATGTACATTTATAATTGTTAATTCTTTTTTTACTCCGTTTTTTTGCCATTCAAGTTTTGTTACAAACGGTGGTCTGCCGGCAAAAAAATAGGGATCGTCACTAAATAATTCATAACTACTTTTTATGTTAACTATATCACGCTTATAAACAATCGCTAAGTTTAATGTTGTATTAGTGGTTTGTATAAAATAATTATATTCATCCATATTATTTAGCATAGTGGCAAAATTATTTCTAGAATGAATTTCTTGAAGCATATAAATATCAGCATCCAAACCTTCAATAATGGCCTTTACATATTCAGTTGTATAATCTGCCTTTGGAAAGTGCTCAATATTCCATGTAACTATTTCGATTTTATTAGAATCACCAATTGAACTCACATTCGGCATTTCAGGAATATTGTCAGTGGGTGCGGTTGGTTCGTCAGATTTACAACCAATAAATAGAATCATTAATGTTAATAGTAAAATATTGTGCAATTCTTTCATTGGTTTGATTTCCATCCGTATTACGGTAAAATGACGGACAGATCCAACATTTGTGGAATTCCTAAAGATTGTGAGCCGAATTGTATCCCATATTTAATATCATAGGCACCTAACTTTATTCCAATTAGTTAATTCTCCAACTCTAAGAATAATTCCTTCTATAATCGACGACTTTTCCAACGCAATAAAAAACGAATTATCTACTTCATTAAAAGTAAAATCATAACTTGAACCCGCAATCATACGAACAGGCAATTTGGGTTTTTCCACATTAAGCTCTGACATTCTTCCAAGATTAAGTAGTGTAAAACCCACATTTATTTTATCATTCATATGATGTTGTATACCAATGTCCATAGCAAATCCGGTTGCTGTTTCGTCAAGTAATTGCATTGAAATATAATGGAGATTTGTACTAAGCAAGCCAATTTTAGTTTGTCTGTTGTAGTTGCCATCAAATGCAATCGCAGTTGCGCCAAAAATCGCTAACGGATCATCAGTTGGGCGATCTGATCTTAGTTCAAGATCATTCAAAGCCACATAACGAACGTTAAATCCTGTTGTCCCACCAAAAGCGTTGCGATTGTATCCAAAAGATGATACTTTGATTCCTGCTAACCAGTTTCCATAAGATGCTGACAAAACCGGTTTAAAAGTAACATTATTTAATACAGGATTTATTCCGATGATCAATTCCATCGAATTTTGCGGAATTGCTAGAAATTGCGTGCCAACTCCAAACATTAGACTTTGACAAAGTATGGCTGATGTTATTATTTTAAAAATTAATCGCATAGGTTATTACATGAG
>JAHJCW010000180.1 GCA_018812885.1 bacterium
CTAAGTATTTTCCGGAATTCATATTCTTTATTTGATTCACCAAATGAGAAGCAAAGAAATTGTGCGTCTTACCCATTTTATCAGGAGACATCAGGCGTAATTCATCTCCCTGCACAGCTAATATGTTGTTAATACCTAAAAAATTTAATTCAATTAGAGCATCTTCAGTTTCTTCTTTTGTGAATCCTTTACATAAAATATGAGGTACAGTTTCAATATTATATCTATTTTTTATTGCAGCGCTTAACCCGATTGTACCTGGTCGCTTACGTTTAGCGTGCCTTCGCAAAGAACCATCCTCTAAATCTTCGTAATACACTTCCGCAGAACGACTTGTTAAATCAATAAATGGTGGGTCATAGGGTAGTAACTGTTCAATTAATTCGAATATACTATCAATGCTTCTGCCTCGCTTAGGAGGAATTATTTCATAGCTAAAAAGTGTATTCTGAGATTTTTTAAATTGTTCGGTTACTTTCATCTATTTTCTTATAAATCCGCTAAAAAGGGATTAGAAAGTATCTCATTTTCAATCGTAGTACTAAATCCATGACCTGAATGAACTTGAGTATTCCGGGGTACTATTGCTATTAGTAATTTAAGAGAATCCATTAATGTATTATAATCACCTCCCGGAAAATCGGTGCGTCCAATCGAACCTTTAAATAAAGTATCACCGGTAAAAATATCATCATTTAATTGATAACAAACACCGCCGGGAGTATGTCCCGGTGTATGAATTACCTTTATTTGATAATCACCAATTGTGATGTTATCTCTATTATTTAACCAATGATCGACAACGGGTTTTTCGTTTGGAGTCATTCCATACATTAAACACCCTTGCGGATAGTGATCTATTATCATTTTCTCGTTTTCATGTATATAAAATGGAATAGAATAATAATCCTTTAATGGTTGAACTGCATGGACATGATCAATATGCCCATGTGTATTCAGAATTCCAATTGGTTTTAAGTTATTATTTTCAATTTCCTTTATATACTTCTCAGGGCTGTCACCAGGATCAATAATAATACAATCTCGATTTTCATCACCATGCACGATGTAACCATTTTCTTGAAACGGTCCGGCTGTAATCTTATGAATATTAATTTTCAAATGTAGTCAAAGAACAGATTTGATAAACATAATATTTTATCTTCATAAGAATGAGGATACAAAAACCATTCCGTTGCAGCAATACTACTCAAGATTGAATTACCATCTTGCGGTGTGAAACAGAATCCAGAGATTTCGTGATCGTTGCGAACTACCAAAGTTTGTTCCACAACAACAGTTTGATTAAGAATTCTTCCATAATGCCCTTGATCTCTACCAAATGAAAATACTGTACTCGTTATATCTTTATTAGTCATTGCAACAAGTGGATTTTTATTTAGTAAGTCTTTCACATCATCCAATTTTATCGGATCTTCAACTTTTAAATTAAACCATATAACATGCATATATTGACTATTTACCTTCATTGCTGACGAAAACAAATTCAGGTCAACATTCATCGTCTGAAATAATTCTGCAGCATCCTGCGCATGATGTGAACCATATTTTTCTGTTATATGGGCATTAACTTGAGGTGCCGGGATAAATTTACTTGGCTGACTAATATCATTAGCACGACGAATACATACAAAACGACCTTCAGTTAAATTATCATTTTTGCCGTTTAATCCTAAAGTGTTTACTAGACATGATAAGTTATGAGTATTACAACTTACGATTTGTATGAACTGATCTTCAGAAGTTAAAGCTTTATCGTTGATTCCACGAGCATATTGTTTGCCAAAACCGTGCTCACTTCCTTGTGCCATAAATCCAATCACTGTATCAGAAAATTTGCGATAGTATTTTTCCTTGTTTTTATGACCAACTCCACTGGGTGTGCAGTCAATTACAACGGATGCTCTTTTGATAGCTTCTTCCGTCTCAAAATCAGCATCCAATCCTAATTCTTTAAAATCTTTTAACTTATTTTTGTCAACAGATAATCTTGCACC